>JBFWNZ010000405.1:0-3237 GCA_050250795.1 Alphaproteobacteria bacterium
GCCTGGGCCGTCGCATAAATCAGAAGGACGAGCCGTCCTTCCGGACAAAGCGGCGCTGTTCGCCGAACATGCGCGCGGCCATGTCGATGTCCGGATACTCGACCTCGTCGCCCGGCGTGCGGTCGCCGACTTCCAGATAGACGGCAACGCGATCGGTCCGGTTGACCAGCATATGCCCGTCCGGCTGCCCTGCCGGGAAACCGGCGGTCATGCCGGGTTTCAGCACCTGCTCGCCAGCGTCGGTCACGAGCACGAGTTCTCCCTCGAGCATGTAAATCAATTCATCCTGATGGGTGTGCCAATGCCGCTGGGCAGAGGCCGCGCCGGGCGCGATACGGGTCAGGTTGACGCCGAAATTCTTCAGGCCGAAGGCGTCGCCCAGCGCACGCTTCTCGCGCCCCATGCACAATTCCGCATACGGGGCGGGATAACCGGAGCCGATGCGCGGCTTCAGGCCCGACGGCTCGATTGCGGGGCCGCCAGTCTTGATCTTGGTGTCGGACATGTGTCTTCCCCTCTTGCGCCTTGTCGGCGGCGCGTTAGCGGATCAGACGGACCTCCGCACCAGAATCGATTTCCAGCCAGCGCGGATCGGCCGTCAGCGCCGGACATTGAAGCGCGCGGGCAAGCGCCAGACAAGCGCGGTCGCCCAATGACAATCCCGTGGGTTTATCGCCAACACCCAGCAACATCGCGTCGAATGCGGCGGCCGCATCGAAGGGCACGATATCGAGCCGCAAATCGCCGATGATCCGCTGCACCGTTTCGGGTTCGGCGCCATGAGTCGCCATCCAGCCCACCACCTCGGCCAGATTCAAGGCCGACATCTTGGCGTTAGACAGGCTTCGGACAACGACTTCCGCTCCCGGCTCCCGGCGCAGGAACGCCAGGATGGCCGAGGCATCCACCACGACAGCGTTCAGGACGTTGTCTCCTCGTCCCAGATACGCGGACGTTCCGCCAGAAAGGAATCCACGGACGCCTTGTCCGAATCCAGGTAGGAGCCCACAGTCTCCTGCACCTCGCGAACCACGACATCGCGCGGCACCACCTGTACCGCGTCGCCTTCCATCCTGATCTGGACGTCCGTTCCTTCATCGAGATCCAGCGCACGGCGCATGGCCGCGGGGATCACTACGCGCCCGCCGGGTCCGACCTTGGCCCAGGTCGACGCGGGCGACTCCGTTTGTGCTTGTTCAGCAAGAACGCGGCCTTGCTGTCGGTTCGAGGGCGTCTCGTCCGTCGCCTTCGCCGCAGCGCGTTTCATGACACCTCCTGTTTCCCGCACCTCAATTTTCTTAGGGCCGAGAAACGATGCCACGGGGTACCGCAAATGTCACAGATAAAGCGGCCTGCTTGGCAATAATATCACCAATGCGCATGACATATCGGAATAAGATGTCACATCACCAATTCGTGACACTCGTCGTAAAAATGACACTCCTGGAATAGTTCCGGACAAATTGCCCTAGCGCGTCTCCTCGAACAATTCCCGTCCGATCAACATGCGGCGGATTTCCGAGGTTCCGGCGCCGATTTCGTAAAGCTTGGCATCGCGCAGCAGTCGCCCGGTCGGGTAATCGTTGGTATAGCCGTTACCGCCCAGGCACTGAATGGCCTCCAATGCCATCCAGGTCGCTCGCTCGGCTGCATACAGGATTACCCCAGCCGCGTCCTTGCGAGTCGTGTCGCCGCGGTCGCAGGCGCGAGCGACGGCATAGACATAGGCCTTCGCAGCATTCATCGTCGTGTACATATCTGCCAGCTTGCCCTGCATCAGCTGGAAGGTGCCGATGGGCTGGCCGAACTGCTCGCGCTCGTGCAGATAGGGAACCACCACGTCCATGCAGGCCTGCATAATGCCCAGCGGACCGCCGGCCAGCACCAGACGCTCGTAATCGAGCCCGCTCATCAGGACGTTCACGCCGCTGCCGGGCCGGTCCAGCACATTCTCCGCCGGCACCTCGCAATCCTGGAAGATCAGTTCGCAGGTGTTGGAACCGCGCATGCCCAGCTTGTCCAGCTTCGGCGCGGTCGAGAACCCCTTGAACCCCTTCTCCACCAGGAACGCCGTGATGCCGCGCTTGCCGGCCTCCGGATCGGTCTTGGCGTACACGATCAGCACATCGGCATCCGGACCGTTCGTGATCCACATCTTGCCGCCATTAAGCACATAGCGGTCGCCCTTGCGGTCGGCCCGGGTCCGCATCGACACCACGTCCGACCCCGCCCCCGGCTCGCTCATCGCCAGCGCGCCGACATGCTCGCCCGAGATCAGTTTCGGCAGGTAGCGGCGCTTCTGTTCTTCGGTGCCGTTGCGGCGGATCTGGTTCACGCAGAGGTTGGAATGCGCCCCATAGGACAGGCCGACCGCTGCCGAAGCGCGGCTCACCTCCTCCATCGCGACCACATGCTCGACATAGCCCATGCCGGCGCCGCCATCGGCCTCCGGCACGGTCACGCCCAGCAACCCCAGATCGCCCAGCTTGCGCCACAGATCGTGGGGAAAGTCGTTGGTCGCGTCGATCTCCGCCGCACGCGGCGCGATGGCGTCGGCAGCGAAGCTGCGCACCGTGTCGCGCAGCATGTCGGCCGTCTCGCCCAGACCGAAATCGAGGGTCGGCAGGTCGTTCGGGATCATGACACCAGCGCCGCCAGCTTCTCGTAGATGGCCGGCGGGAACGGCGCCGACTTATGCGCATTGCGATCGAAATGCACGGCAAGGTTCTCCAGGCTGGCCACCTCGACGCCGGTCAGCGCGTGATACATCCGGTGCATCGCCCGCACCTTGCGCTCGGTCACTTCCGCCACATGGCTGCGGACCACGACCACGTCGCCGGCGAACAGTTCGCGCTTGTATTCCACCACATGGCGGACCGCCCCCATGCCGAATCCGCTCTCGCGCAGATATGTGCCATCCAGCCCCACGGCGGCGAAGAACTGCCAGTTCGCCTCGTCGAACTTCGCCATGTAGAAGCGGACATTCATATGCCCGATATGGTCGAGTTCGTTGGCGAACACGACGCCGCGATAGGTCTCGAACGGTTCGGCCATGCCGGCTGCACTCCCCTTGCTGCGTGTCGGTCGGACGATGTCCGACCGCGCCGCCGCCGTCAATGCGCGCAGCCTCAGATCAGGATCAGCGAGCCGAGGCCGAGAAAGACGAAGAAGCCGACCACGTCGGTGATCGTGGTCAGGATCACCGCGGAACCGACGGCAGGATCGATGCGCAAACGG
>JBFWNZ010000406.1:0-3219 GCA_050250795.1 Alphaproteobacteria bacterium
GCTCGGAAGGCAAGAAGACGGCGGTCGTCTCGACGATCAACGGCGACGCCAACGTGCCCTTCTACAAGGAACTGGCGAACCAGGGCGTAAAGGCCCAGGACATTCCGGTCGTCGCCTTCTCGGTCGGCGAGGAAGAACTGGCCGGCATCGACACCGCGCCGCTGGTCGGCCATCTCGCGGCATGGAACTACTTCATGTCCGTCGATACGCCGGAGAACAAGGACTTCATCAAGAAGTGGCAGACCTTCATCAAGAACCCGAAGCGGGTTTCGAACGACCCGATGGAGGCCCACTACATCGGCTTCAACATGTGGGTGAAGGCGGTCGAGAAGGCCGGCACGACGAAGGCGGACGCGGTGATCGACGAGATCGTCGGCGTCAGCGTTCCGAACCTGTCCGGCGGCTACTCGACGATGATGCCGAACCACCACATCACCAAGCCGGTGCTGATCGGCGAAGTGCAGGCCAACGGCCAGTTCCAGACCGTGTGGCAGACGCCGGGCCTGGTGGTCGGCGACGAATGGTCGGATTTCCTGCCGGAGTCGAAGGTGCTGATCTCCGACTGGCGCAAGCCGATGTCCTGCGGGAACTTCAACACCGCCACGGGCAAGTGCGGCGGCAAGGGCAGCTGATCGGCTCCGATCGATCGTAGACCCTATCGCGTACCGGATGGCGACGGCGGCATCGGCCCCGTCGCCATCTACCCACCAAACACCGAACGATCCTGGAGTCGATTGAGCCATGAGCGGATTGCTCCGGCTGCTGGGTGTCCTTGCCCTGGCAACGATCTGCCTGATGCCCGGCAGAATGCCTCACGCAGCGGAATTGAACGACCTCGTTGCAGGGCTTGCCGCTTCGGGTTTCGATGATAAGGAAAAGGCCATCACCGCCCTGGCGGCGACGGGGGACGCGAAGGCGGTTCCCGTCCTGCAAGCGATGAGCGATGGCAAACTGGTCACGACCAAGTCGGACAGCAAGGTCGCGATCGCCGAGGATACCCCGGAGGGCTATCGGCTGCACGATCCGCTGACCGGCGCCGAAATCGGCGTGGTGGCGAAGAGCGCCGTCGAACCGATCCGCATCAACAATCGCCTGCGCCGCACGCTGACCGGCGCGCTGGGCGGCCTGACGCTCCTGTCGCCCGACCGCGGCGTCCGCATGCAAGCCGCCCAGACCATGTTCAAATCGACCGACCCCGAGGCGCTTGCACTGCTGGACGCGGCGCTTGCGAAGGAGACCGACGCATCGGTCCGCACCGCAATGGAGCAGGCCCGCGCCGTGATTGTGGTCGGCACGGAACGCCCGGACGCCGAGAAACTGGCGGCCATCGAAATTCTCAAGCAGCGTGGCGACCGCGACGCCTTGTCCATCCTGACAGGGCTTACGAACGCGCCATCCGCCGATGTCGCCGGCGCCGCAACCAAGGCCGTCGTATCGGTCGAGCAGACGCTCGCCGTCTGGAGCGGGCTGCAAAACGTCTGGTACGGCATTTCGCTGGGATCGGTGCTGCTCCTCGCGGCCATCGGCCTTGCCATCACCTTCGGGGTCATGGGCGTCATCAACATGGCGCATGGCGAAATGGTGATGATCGGCGCCTATACCACCTTCATGGTCCAGGAAATCATGCGCAGCTACATGCCGGGTTTCGTGGACGGTGCGCTGCTGATCGCAATTCCGCTGGCATTCCTGATCGCCGGGGCGGTCGGGATCGTCATCGAGCGCAGCGTCATACGCTGGCTCTATGGCCGCCCGCTCGAGACGCTGCTCGCGACCTGGGGTCTGTCGCTGATCCTTCAGCAGGCGGTGCGCAGCATCTTCGGCCCCACCAACCGCGAGGTGATCAATCCCAGCTACATGTCCGGCGGCTTCGAGATCGGACAGCTGGCGCTCACCTATAACCGCATGTGGATCGTCGTGTTCTCCCTGGTCGTTCTGGCGGCGTTGATGCTCGTGCTGCGCAAGACCTCACTCGGCCTGCATATGCGCGCGGTCACGCAGAACCGCCGTATGGCCGGCGCGATGGGCATTCGGACCAGCCGCATCGACGCCCTGACCTTCGGCATCGGCTCGGGCATCGCCGGCATTGCCGGGGTGGCGCTCTCGCAGATCGACAATGTCAGCCCCAATCTGGGTCAGTCCTACATCATCGACAGCTTCATGGTCGTGGTGTTCGGCGGGGTGGGCAACCTTTGGGGAACGCTCGTCGGGGCTCTTACCCTCGGCGTGGTGAACAAATTCCTCGAACCCTATGCCGGCGCGGTACTGGGCAAGATACTCGTGCTCGTCTTCATCATCCTCTTCATCCAGCGGCGCCCGCGCGGCCTGTTCGCGCTCAAGGGACGGGCGGTGGAAGCATGATCACGCAATGGCTGTTCGCCGGTATCGACCGGCGCGGATACATCTTTCTCGGCGTCCTCGGCGCGGCGATCGTGCTGGTGCCGATCCTGAACCTGGTGCCGGAACCGGGCTCGGCGCTGCACATCCCCACCTACGCGGTGTCGCTGACCGGCAAGTATCTCTGCTATGCGCTCCTCGCCCTCTCGGTCGATCTGGTGTGGGGCTATTGCGGCATCCTCAGCCTCGGGCACGGCGCCTTCTTCGCCATCGGCGGCTATGCCATGGGCATGTACCTGATGCGCCAGATCGGCAGCCGCGGCGTCTACGGCAACCCGGATCTGCCGGATTTCATGGTGTTCCTGAACTGGAAGGAACTGCCCTGGTTCTGGCACGGCTTCGATATGTTCTGGTTCGCCATGGTAATGGTGGTTCTGGTTCCGGGTGTCCTGGCGTTCGCCTTCGGCTGGTTCGCCTTCCGCAGCCGGGTCAGCGGCGTCTACCTGTCGATCATCACCCAGGCACTGACCTTCGCCCTGATGCTGGCCTTCTTCCGCAACAATACGGGCTTCGGCGGCAATAACGGCCTGACCGATTTCAAGGATATCCTGGGCTTCGATATCCAGTCCGATGCGACACGGGCCACCTTGTTCGCATCCAGCGCGGCCGCCCTGGCCCTGGGCTACCTGATCGCCAAGGGCGTCGTGACCTCGAAGCTGGGCAAGGTCCTGATCGCGGTCCGGGATGCGGAGTCCCGAACGCGGTTCCTGGGATACCGGGTGGAACGATACAAGCTGTTCGTCTGGACCCTGTCGGCCTGCATGGCCGGCGTCGCGGGCGCGCTCTACGTTCCTCAGGTCGGCATCATCAACCCGGGCGAGTTCG
>JBFWNZ010000407.1:0-3189 GCA_050250795.1 Alphaproteobacteria bacterium
TCAGGTTCAGGACATATTTCCGGCCGTCCTCGGCGGTGTAGTCCAGGAGGACGGTCTGCGCATTGATGGTGATGCCGCGCTCGCGCTCCAGTTCCTTGGAGTCGAGCACCTGCTCCTTCATCTCGCGGTCGGCCAGCCCGCCGCAGACCTGGATCAGCCGGTCGGCGAGCGTCGACTTGCCATGGTCGATATGCGCGATGATCGCGAAATTGCGGATATGGGCGAGGTCGGTCATGCGGTCCCGATGGCTCCGGCTGGATGCGCCGGGACCATAGGGCCGCCCGCGCCCGCGCGCAATGCGTGCGGTGCCGCACCCCCTCCCCGACCCTCCCCCACGTCGAACGCCACCGTGGCGAACTCCACCGTCATGCGCGGACTCGATTCGCGCATCTTCCGCGACAGGTCGGGCATGCCGAGACAGATGGCCGGGTCAAGCCCGGCCATGACGCTCTTTTGGGAGGGGGTCAGGACAGCCGCTCGACGCCGCGCCCGTCGGCCAGCCGCCCCGCGACCGTCAGCGGCTCCGCGGGGCCGGCGGCGAGGATATTGAGGATCAGCGTGCCACCGGCCGCCAGCGCGAGCGGCGGCAGTTCCGCCTGGGCGCCCGCCACCCCGATCGGCGCGTCAGGCATGTCGGTCCGGATCGCCTCGGCGAAGGCCGCATGCAGGATCGTCGCGCCCTCGGGCAGGCGGAAGACCACCGGCTCCACGATCTCC
This sequence comes from Alphaproteobacteria bacterium, assembly GCA_050250795.1. Lineage (GTDB taxonomy): Bacteria > Pseudomonadota > Alphaproteobacteria > UBA8366 > UBA8366 > JBFWNZ01. The sequence continues at coordinate 718 of JBFWNZ010000407.1, forward strand.
GCGGCCGCCATTGCCTCGCCCGTGCGGTTGAACAGGCCGCAGCGCAGCAGGGTGACGGCGGCACCCGGCGGGGCCGCGGCGGCGGCGGGCGCGAGGTTCGGGAAGCGCGCCAGCAGCGTGGCGTCCGCCTTGGCGAAGGGGATGGGGTTGCACAGATAGGCCAGCCCCTTGTCGGGCACCGCCAGCGCCTGCGCCGCCCGCCGGCGCTGGCGCGCCACCATCCAGAACAGCAGCAGCAGGACTGCCAGGATCAGCAGCGGCCCTATTCCCGATATGGGGTCCATCGGCCGCTAGCGATCACCAGCCGCCGGAAATGCCGACATGCTGGTTGGGCAGCTGGTTGATCGTGGTGGCGCGCCACTGGCCTTCGGTGTGATCGTCGGCGATGTGGTCGAGCCGCGTGATCGACAGGTTGCGGATCGAAAAGGCGAGCGCGGTCTCGGGGTCGATGCGCAGGGCGAAGGCGATGGCGGCACGGATCGAGCCGCCATGCGCGACCGCCACGATGTCGCGGCCGGCGTGCTCGGCCGTGATGCGCGTGATCGCCGGGGCAACGCGCGCCAGCACATCGGTAAAGCTTTCGCCATTCGGCGTGCGCTCATAGGCAGGGGCGATCCAGAAGCGATGCGGCAACCCGTCGCGCATGGCGGCGAACTCGGTCCGCTTCACCCCCTGCCAGTCGCCGAAGAACTGCTCGCGGAAGGCGGGCTCGCGCTGCGGCGCGGGCAGGCCGAGGCCGCCGCCGGCAATACCTTCGGCCGTCTGGATCGTGCGCCGCAGATCGCTCGTCACCAGCACCGCCTTCTCCGGCAGCTCGGCAGCCAGCCAGCGGAAGGTCGCCTTGTCCGAGCAGTCGCAATCGAGGTCGCGCTGGCCGTAGATGCAGCCGCCATCGTCCGTCACGGGCGCATGACGCACCCACCACCAGCGGGTCACGACCGCCGTCATCGCGCCTCTCCTTCTTCGTTCACAGAACCGCTGCGACAGCCAGCAAGGCGGCCGTCTCCGCCACCTGCTGCACCGCCCCCAGCACGTCGCCGTTATAGCCGCCGAGCCGCCGCCGGGCGAGCAGCGCCACCCCCGCCCCGACCAGCGCGCCCACCGCCAGCATGACCAGCGCGGCACGCAGATCGACGAACAGCAGCGCCAGAAACACCGCGACGCCCGCGGCCGCGCCCGCCGTACCCCCGGCCGGACGCCCCGCCATCACGGCCAGTCCGCCGCCATCGGCAAGCGGCAGGTTCGCGGCGACGCCGACCATCACCGCGCGCGACCACGCCCCGGCCGCGATCAGAGCGCCCAGCAGCGGCATTCCCCCCGACCAGACGGCGAGGTCCGTGATCGCGGCAGCCCGCAGCCCGACGGCCAGAACCAGGGCCAGCACGCCGAACACGCCGGTCCGGCTGTCGCGCATGATCTCCAGCCGCCGCTGCGGGGATGCCCCGCCGCCCAGGCCGTCGGCGGCGTCGGCCAGACCGTCCTCGTGCAGCGCGCCTGTCATGAGGACCATCGCAGCCACGGCAAGCAGCGCGCCTGGCAGGGCCGGCAGGCCGATCTGGGCCGCGGCGAGATAGGTCACCCCGCCCGCCAGACCGATCGCGGCGCCGACCAGGGGGAACATGCGCATGGCATCGGCCAAGGCCGGCGCATCGCCCGGCGGCATGGCCACCGGCACCCGCGTCAGGAACGCCATCGCCACCCGCAAATCCGCCATCGCACGCGCCAGCCAGGCTGCGCGCGGGCCGTCCGGGTCCGATTCCGCCTTGTCGTCCATTGCCCCCGGTCGTATCTGCTTCTCCCCAAGCCAGTCATAGCGGGATTCGCCCCGCCCTGCCACACGCCCAGGAGCCGCTGCGTAATGACCGACACCGCGCCCGATATCTCGCTCGACGAAATCCGGAGCCTGCTGCACGGCATTCCGGGCCCGGATCTGGGCACGCGCACCGCCGCCGCCGAACGCGAGCGGCAGTTGACGAAGCCGGCGGGCGCGCTGGGGCGGCTGGAGGAACTGTCGGCCTGGCTGGCGACGTGGCAAGGCCGCCATCCGCCGCGCCTGGAGCGGCCGCGGGTCGCGGTCTTCGCGGGCAATCACGGCGTCGCGGCGCGCGGCGTGTCCGCCTATCCGGCGGCGGTGACAGCGGAGATGGTGGCGAATTTCAGCCGCGGCGGCGCCGCCGTGAACCAGCTCTGCGCCACGTTCGACGCCGAGCTGCGGGTGTACGAGATGGCGCTGGAGCACCCGACCCGCGACTTTACCGAGGCCGCCGCCATGGACGAGGCCGACTGCGCGCGGGCCATGGCCTATGGGATGATGGCGGTCGAGGACGGCGTCGACCTGCTGTGCCTGGGCGAGATGGGCATCGCCAACACGACGAGCGCGGCGGCCCTGTCGCTGGCCCTGTTCGGCGGCTCGGCGGCCGACTGGACCGGTCCCGGCACCGGCGTGGGCGGCGCCAGGCTGGAGGCAAAGAC
>JBFWNZ010000408.1:0-3181 GCA_050250795.1 Alphaproteobacteria bacterium
CGCTGCTCGCTGCGCGCGGCGCGCACTCTGCCGCGCGAGTTCAAGCAGCTGACTACCACGATATCTCACGCCCGCCCCTCTTCGCGCCCTGCGGTCGACCGACAGACTATTCCGGAGTTGCGCTTCAAAATCAACGCAGCCGTCAAAGTCGCGGTTACGTCTTGCAGCCTGGAGCGGACCTACGGCTCCTGCTGCGACCGGCCCGCCTTTTCCCCGGCGGTCAGTCGGCATGAAGGGGTGGCCAACAAAAAAGCGGGGCAAAAACCCCGCTTCCTCGCTCTGTCGATGAGCCGGCGCCGGTACATCCGCGGTCGCCATCATCTGACTGTCTAAGCCTAGGCGCCGATGGTTAACGTTCTATGAAGACGCATCGGCGGCACGTTCGAACCCTTCCCGGTCAGTCGATCAGCGTGTCCAGTCCCCGCACGAGCCCCCTGATGCTCGTGACCCGGCGGATCGCGAGAAACGTGCCGGCGACATAGGGTGCGGCCGAGGAACCGGCGTCGTGGCGGATGGTCAGCCGCTCGTCCGGCAGGCCGAACAGGGCCTCGCAGGACAGGATGTAGGAGGGCAGTCGCAGCGCGTGCACCTGCACGCCGGCACCCTCGCCCACCGCCGCGCCGCGCGTCTCCGGCACGCCCGACACCTCCGCCTGCGATCGCGCGGTCGAAGCGCCCCGCACCGGCGCCAATGCCTCGGCCAGTTCGCGCGCCGTGCCCGACGGCGCATCCGGCTTCTTGGCGCTGGCGTAGTCGATGATCTCCACGTCCGGCACGTATTTCGCCGCCATCAGGGCAAAACGCTTCAGCAGCGTGGCGGTGATCGAGAAATTGCCCGCCGCCACCACGCCAACGCCGCGCGCCTCCGCTTGCGCCGCGATCTCCGCATAGTCGGCTGCGCCGAGACCAGACGTTCCGACGACCACGTGCCGCCCGGCGGCGATGGCCGCAAGCACGTGATCCTTGACCACATGCGGCTTGGTGTAGTCGACGAGTACGTCGGACGGCGTCGCCAGCGCTTCCTCCAGCGTCGCGGCGACTATGACGCCCACAGCGTCGAGCCCGATCGCGGTGCCCGCATCCTGGCCGGCGGCGGCGCGCGACACGGCCCCGGCAAGCACCATGTCCTCCTGCGCCCGGACAGCCGGCACCAGCGCCTTGCCCACCCAACCCGTCGCACCCGCGATCACGACCCGTATCGGCATGGCTTCGATCCCTTCCCGGAAAACCAGACGTCCACCCCCGGCTAGCCGCAGGGCGGACGTCTGGCAATACGCCAGTCCGGGCGGATCAGAACGGCACGACCTGGTCGGTGATGCGGCGCAAGGTGACGCGGCGGTTGCGCCAGTCCTCGTTCTGCGTCGGCACCAGCAGGTCCTCCTCGCCGTAGCCGACGGTCTCCAGCGCCCGGCGCGGTATGCCGAACTCGCGCACCAGCACGGTCTTCAGCGAATTGGCGCGGGCTTCCGAAAGGCTCTGGTTCGAGCTCCACGAGCCGACCGCATCGGTATGACCCTCGACGAGGAAGACCTGCCGGCGATCGCGGCGCAGCATGCGCTCCATGGCTTCGGCGATGTTCTCGATCTTGTCGTACTGCGAATAGGGAATCTCGGCCGAACCGAAGGCGAAGTTGATCGCCTGGATGTCGATCGCCGGTGCGTTGCGGCGCAGTTCCGGGCGCTTCTTGAATTCGCGGATCGTGACCCGCTCTTCGGGCCGCACGCGCTTGCGCGGAGCAGCCTCCAATTGCCGCTGGATCTGCTGGGTCGAGGGCATGGTGCCCTGGGCCACCTTTACGTCGCCCTTGACCACCTGGCGCGGCTCCACCGGCTTGCCGGCAAAATGGGTCTTGTCCGAAGCGGGCTGGACGGCAAGCGGCGAGGCCGCGGCTGCGACGCCCGGAATTGCAACGAGGGCAAGGGCAACTGTGAAACTGCGGATCGACATTCCCATCTCCTTTGGCTGGGCCGTGCGGCCGTGGACCATGGGAGGAAGAATGACGCCGGGGGGCTGAACCGCCGCTGAACGGTCGGTTCAGCTTCGCCCGGTCTAGCGCATCACGCTTGCCGAGCGGTCGGCGAAGTCGAGCGGCATCACCATTTCGCGCACCTGCCCCACAGGCGAGAAGCCGAGCTTCTGGTAGAGGGGCAGGGCTGCGGGATGGTCCATCGTGCAGGTCTGCACCGACACCACCTTCGGCCCGTGCGACCAGCAGGCCTCGATTGCCGCGCCGAGGAACCAGCGGCCCAGCCCCTGCCCCATCGCCTGCTCCATCATGCCGAAATAGGCGAGTTCGACGCGATCCGGCAGTTCCGGGCTGAGATCGAAGAAGCCGGCCGGGCAGCCGTCGAGATAGAGAACCCGGATGTCTCGGCCGGGCGCGTGCACCTTCGCCGACAGTTCCTCGTCGGAGAGCCGCAGCGCATTCACCCACTGCCATTTGCGGCCGATGCGATCCTGCAGGTAGCGGTAGAAGTGCAGCGGGATGTCGCGCGTCCGCAGGAGCGCGATCTGCTTTCCCATCGGCAGCGGCGGGTAGTGCGACGGCGGAGCCGTCATCTCCAGGAAGGTGACGGTGACCTCGACCGGCTGCTGTGTCGGCTTGGCGTCCATCAGACGGCCTCCCCGTCCGCCGGACCGGTCACCACGGGCGTGTCCGGCCTGCCGCCCCACTCCGTCCATGACCCGTCATAGAGCTTGTGATCCTTGTGCCCGAGAGTTTCCAGCGCAAGCGTCAGCACCGCCGCGGTTACCCCCGAGCCGCAGGAGGTGACGACCGGCCTGGCAAGGTCTATGCCCGCCTGCTCGAAGGCCTGCTTCAGTTCTTCCGGTGGCAGCAGCGCCCCCTCGCGCGACAGCGACGGCGCTGGCACGTTGCGGGCGCCGGGCATGTGCCCGCCGCGGACGCCCGCGCGCGGTTCCGGATCGACGCCGGCGAAACGGCCGGCCGGCCGCGCGTCCGCCACCTGCATCGAGCCATCCGCCACCAGCCGTGTCATCTCGTCGAAAGAGGCGACCGCGGTCGGATCGAAATCGACGTCGAACAGGCAGGAGGCGATCTTCGTCGGCTTGGCGGTGACGAAACGGCCTTCGCGTTTCCAGCGGTCGATGCCGCCCTCCAGCAGGAACACCATCCTGGCGCCCATCACCTTGAACATCCACCAGACGCGCGGCGCGGAAAA
>JBFWNZ010000409.1:0-3165 GCA_050250795.1 Alphaproteobacteria bacterium
GGCAAGACGGCCTCGGGCACGCTGGAGCGGCGGGCCGCGGTGGCCCGGCTGATCGACGACGACAGCGACACCCTCTACGTCACCGGCCTCGCCGGCGCCAAGGGCGACGTTCTCGCCGTCACCGGCGGCTTCTCGCCCCGTGTCTACCCGCTTGGCGGCGCGATGGGCGCCGCGACCGGCATGGCGCTGGGCCTTGCCCTCGCGCAGCCGGACAAGCGGGTGATCTGCGTGACCGGCGAGGGCGAGTTGCTGATGAATGTCGGCACGCTGGCCACGATCGGCATCCTGAACCCGCCGAACCTGCGCATCGTCTGCGTCGACAACGAGCATTACGGCGAGACGGGCTTTCAGCGCAGCCATACCGGCCAGGGCGTCGACATCGCGAAGATCGCGGAAGCCAGCGGCATCCCGGCCGTGCGCACCATCGCGAAGCAGGGCGAACTGGCGGACGGCGCCACCTTGCTGCGCCAGACCAACGGCACTGCCTTCGTGCTCGTGAAGGTCAAGCCCAGCGATCCTCCCGTGCCGCCGCATTCGCGCGACGCCTCGCTGCTGCGCTCACGGTTCCGGGAAGCGCTGCTCGGCAGCTTCTGAGACCTGCGCCCTGCGCCGGAGAGGGCCGCATGCGCGGCGCTTGTCCGGACCATTGCCGCCCCCCTAGACTGCGGCCGCTCATCCTTCCGCGCCCGGAACCCTGCCGATGGACCTGGATTTCTCCGACGAGTTGCGCGCCTTCCAGGCCGAAATCCGCGGCTTCATCGAGGCCAACCTGCCGGACGACCTGCGCGACAAGGTCCGGCGCGGGCTGAACCTGCATCGCGACGACTACACGCGCTGGCAGTCGATCCTGGCCGCAAAGGGCTGGCTTGCCTATGCGTGGCCCGCGGAATACGGGGGGCCCGGCTGGAGCCCGGTGCAGCAATACATCTTCCAGGAGGAACTGGGCCGCGCGCACACGCCGCGCATCGTGTCCTTCGCCCTCAAGATGGTGGGGCCGGTGATCTACACCTTCGGCACGCCGGAGCAGAAAGCCTTTCACCTGCCGCGCATCAGCGGCGGCATCGACTGGTGGTGCCAGGGCTATTCCGAGCCGGGCGCGGGATCGGACCTCGCCTCGCTGCGGACGACCGCTGTCCGCGACGGCGACCATTACATCGTCAACGGCACCAAGACCTGGACGACCCAGGCGCAGTATGCGGACCGGATGTTCTGCCTTGTCCGCACCGATCCGAAGGCGAAACCGCAGGAGGGCATCTCCTTCCTGTTGATGGACATGGACATGCCGGGGATCGAGGTGAAGCCGATCGTCACCTTCGAGGGCGGCTACGAGGTCAATACCGTCTACCTCACCGACGTCCGCGTGCCGGTCGCCAACCGCATCGGCGAGGAGAACAAGGGCTGGACCTACGCCAAGTTCCTGCTGTCCTACGAACGCTCGGGCATCGCCCGCATCGCGATCACCAAGGCGCGGCTGGCCGTGCTGCGCGAGATCGCGGCGGAACAGATGGTCGGCGGACGGCGGCTGGACGAGGACCCGGAATTCCGCGAACGCATGGCGGATGCGGAAATCCAGCTCACGGCCCTGGAGTTCACGGAACTGCGCTACCTGATGGCGGCGGAGAAGGGCAAGGCACCCGGCGCCGAGGCGAACATGCTCAAGGTCCGCGGCACCGACCTGCAGCAGATGGTGTCGGAACTGCTGATGCAGGCGGTCGGCTATTACGCCCTGCCCTATATCCCCGAGGCACTGGAATACGGCTTCAACGAACCCTCGGCCGGCCCCGCCTATGCCGCCGCCCTCGCACCCAACTACTTCAACATGCGCAAGTCCTCGATCTACGGCGGCACCAATGAAATCCAGCGCAACATCATGGCAAAGCTGGTGCTGGGGCTCTGATGGATTTTTCCCTCTCCGACGAGCAGCAACTGCTGAAGGACAGCGTCGACCGCTTCGTGCGCGACCGCTACGGCTTCGACCGGCGCCGGGCCCTTCTGGACACACCGCTGGGCTTCGACGAAGCGAACTGGCGCCAGATGGCGGAGCTGGGCTGGCTTGCCGCCCCGCTGCCCGAGGCCTATGGCGGGATCGGCGGCGGCGCGGTCGAGATCATGGTGCTGATGGAGGCGTTCGGCCGCGGCCTCGTGCTCGAACCGTTCTTTCCGTCCGTGGTTCTCGGCGCGAACCTGCTGCTTGCGGCCGGCAGCGAGGCGCAGAAGCAGGAGTTGCTGCCGAGCATGGCCGCCGGCGAGACGCGGCTTGCCTTTGCCTGGGTCGAACCGCATGCCGGCTATGACCTGTTCGACGTAACCTGTGTCGCGCGGCGCGACGGCGGCGGCTGGGTTCTCGACGGCGCCAAGGGCGTTGTGCTGGGTGCCGCGGCCGCCAACCGGATCGTCGTCCTCGCGCGAACTGCCGGCGGCCAGCGCGACCGCGAGGGCCTGTCGCTGTTCCTGGTTCCGCAGGACGCGCCCGGCCTGCGGCGCCGCGACTATGCGACCCAGGATGGGCAGCGGGCCGCCGACCTGTCGTTCGAAGGCGTCCGGCTAGGCGCGGAAGCGCTGCTCGGAGCGGCGGATGAAGCCCTCACGACCGTGGAGACCGTGGCCGAGCACGCCATCGCCGCGCTGGCGGCCGAGGCGGTCGGCTGCATGGCCGTGCTGGTCGAAAGCACTGCCGACTATCTAAAGACGCGCGAGCAGTTCGGCCGCTCCATCGGCAGCTTCCAGGCGGTCCAGCACCGCGCCGTCGATATGTTCATGGCGATGGAGGAGGCGCGCTCGATGACCTATGTGGCCACCTGCCGCCTGGGCGATGCCGATGCGCTTCGCCGGGCCAAGGCCGCATCCGGCGTCAAATCCACCATCGGCCGCGCGGGACGCAGGATCGGACAGGAAGCGGTCCAGCTTCATGGCGGCATGGGCATGACGGACGAACTGCATGTCGGCCATTATTTCAAGCGGCTGACCATGATCGACATCATGTTCGGAAATGCATCCTGGCACCTGAAACGCTACGCGGCCCTGTAGCGGACAGGCAATCGGCCGGGCTGAATATCAGCCCGGCCGCCTCGGGGAGAGTACCGATCCGGGGCCGGACCGGAGGTGCCGACGAAGCATCCCTCCGCTCCGTGAAGAGGGACCGCTCCGCCCACCCGCCGCACTCAC
>JBFWNZ010000410.1:0-3109 GCA_050250795.1 Alphaproteobacteria bacterium
CCCGCCACGGCCGACATCCTGGCGCGCATGGCGGCCGGCATCGGCAACGACCTTGCCACCACCGTGCTGCTCGCCACCGACAAGCCGGTGATGGCGGTGCCCGCGATGAACGTCCGGATGTGGACCCACGCGGCGACCCAGGCGAACCTCGCCACCCTCGCCGGCCGCGGCATCGCATTCATCGGTCCCGACGACGGCGACATGGCGTGCGGCGAGTTCGGCCCCGGCCGAATGGCTGAACCGACAGCGGTTTTGGAAGCGATCGAGGGCCATTTCCGGGCCGCAGGCAGACTCGCCGGGCGCCGCGCGCTGGTGACCAGCGGCCCCACCTTCGAGCCGATCGACCCGGTGCGCTTCATCGGCAACCGCTCGTCCGGCAAGCAGGGCCACGCCATCGCCGGCGCGCTCGCCCGCATGGGGGCGCAGACCGTGCTGGTCACCGGCCCGACCGCCGAGGCCGACCCGCCCGGCGTATCGGTGGTGCGGGTGGAGACCGCGCGCCAGATGCTGGAGGCGTGCGACAAGGCGCTGCCCGCCGATATCGCCGTCTGCGCCGCCGCGGTCGCCGACTGGCGGCCCGACACGGAGGCGGCGCAAAAGGTGAAAAAGAACGGCAAGGCACCGCCCGCCATCCGGCTGGTCGAGAACCCCGACATCCTGCGCAGCCTGTCCGCCGCCGGCAATGAACGCCCGAGGCTGGTGGTGGGATTTGCCGCCGAGACCGAGAACGTCATCGCCAACGCTACGGCGAAGCGCGCCGCCAAGGGCTGCGACTGGATCGTCGCCAATGACGTGTCCGCCGCGGCCGGCACTTTCGGCGGCGCCGATAACACCGTTCATCTGGTCACCGCGGAAGGGGTGGAGGATTGGCCGCGGCTGGCCAAGGCGGCGGTCGCCGACCGGCTGGCCGAACGCATCGCCGCGCGCCTGGAGGCCGAGCCGTGACCGCCATGTCCGCGCAAGGTATCGCCGTCGCGGTGCGCCGGCTCGATCACGGCGCCGACCTGCCGCTGCCGGGCTACGCCACCCAGCACGCCGCCGGCATGGACCTGCTCGCCGCGATCACCGGCGCCGTGACCCTGCCGCCGGGCGCCCGCACGCTGATCCCGACCGGGCTTGCCATCGCGCTGCCCGACGGATTCGAGGCCCAGGTGCGGCCGCGCTCCGGCCTTGCCGCCCGCAACGGCGTCACCGTCCTGAACAGCCCCGGCACCATCGACGCCGACTACCGCGGCGAGATCCAGGTCATCCTCGCCAATCTGGGGTCGGAACCCTTCACCGTGACCCGCGGCATGCGAATCGCCCAGATGGTGGTGGCCCCGGTCACCCGCATCGCCTGGCGGGAGAGCGAGGCCCTGCCGGACAGCGAGCGCGGAGCAGGCGGGTTCGGATCCACCGGGCTGGGCTGACACCGGACCGATCGCCATGGATTTCACCGAACAGCAGCTGCAGCGCTACGCCCGGCATATCATCCTGCCCGAGGTGGGTGGCTCCGGCCAGGCGAAGCTTCTCGACGCGCGCGTTCTGGTGGTGGGCGCGGGCGGGCTCGGCGCGCCGCTGCTGCTGTATCTTGCGGCCGCCGGGGTCGGCACCATCGGGGTGATCGACGACGACCGGGTCGATCTGTCGAACCTGCAGCGTCAGGTGATCCACGCCACCGATCGCATCGGCGCCACCAAGGTGGAAAGCGCCGCTGTGGCGGTGCGCGCCGTCAACCCCGAGGTCCGGCTGGTGCCGCATCAGATGCGGCTCGATGCCGGCAACGTGATGGCGGTGATCGGCGAATATGACCTGATCGCCGACGGCACCGATAATTTCGCCACCCGGTTCCTGCTCAACGATGCCTGCCACCTGGGCGGGCGCACGCTGGTTTCGGCGGCGATCCTGCGTTTCGAGGGTCAGATCGCGACCTTCAAGTCGCATCTGGGCGGGCTGCCATGCTACCGCTGCCTGTACCGCGACCCGCCGCCGCCCGGCCTGGTGCCGAGCTGCGCCGAGGGCGGCGTGCTGGGCGCGCTGGCGGGCACGATGGGGTCGCTGCAGGCCACCGAGGTGCTGAAGGAGATCATGGGGATCGGCCAGTCGCTGGCGGGATCGCTGGTGATCTACGACGCGCTGTCGACAACCTTCCGCAAGATGCGGCTGAAGCGCGACGCGGGCTGCCCGCTGTGCGGCGACCAGCCGTCGATCCACGATCTTGCGTCCCATGGCGGCTAGCGTGACCGGGGCCGGCGGACCGCTGTCGGTGATCGTGTTTTCCGGCGATTACGACCGCGTGCATTACGCGCTGTGCCTGGCGAGCGCCGCCGCCGCCACCGGGCGACGGGCAACGCTGTTCTTCACCATGGGGGCATGCCGCGCGCTGGCCAGCGAGCGCGGTTGGCAGCGGCTGAACCCGGCCGGGAACGGCCAGAGCGCGGCCGCGCGAGACGCCGCCCATGGCGCCGCCGGGCTTGCCACCTTCGACGAGCTGATGGACGCCTGTGTCGGCCTCGACGTGTGCTTCATGGTGTGCGAGATGGGGCTGAAGGCGGAAGGGATGACGGCGGCCGATCTAAGCCCCGCGGTAACGGTGACGCCGGGCGGCATCGTCAGTTTCCTGGCGGCCGCGTCAGGCGACGGCAGTACGACGCTGTTTGTCTAGCATCTCGGCAGTCAGCACCAGATCGGGCGGGCGATGGCCGTCCACATAGCTGCGGATGTTGATGACCACACGCTCGCCCATCGCGATGCGGCCTTCGCGCGTGGCCGAGCCCATGTGCGGCGACAGCACGACATTGTCGAGCGCGAGGAGCGCCGGGTGGACGGCAGGTTCGGCCTCGTACACGTCAAGCCCGGCAGCGGCGAGATGCCCGGCGGCGAGCGCCTTGGCAAGCGCCGCCTCGTCGATCACGTTGCCGCGCGAGGTGTTGACCAGGATGGCGTGGGGCTGCAGCCGCGTCAGGCGGGCGGCGGACAGCAGATGGTGGGTTTCCGGCGTGCTGGGGCAGTTGACCGAGATGACATCCATATGGGCCAGCATCTCGTCCAGCCCCTCCCACCAGGTCGCCTCCAGCGATTGCTCTACCGTAGGGTGGACGCGGGTCCGATTGTGGTAATGCACGGCGAT
>JBFWNZ010000411.1:0-3082 GCA_050250795.1 Alphaproteobacteria bacterium
GCCGCCTGCTTCTGGAAACGCATCTGTTCGACTTCGCCCGCGACATCTACAACACGCATCTGCGCGTCGCGCTGATCGAGTTCATCCGGTCGGAGCGGAAGTTCCCGGGGCTGGATGCGCTGAAAGCGCAGATCGCCGAGGACGGCGTGGCCGCACGCAGCATCCTGACGACACGGGCGGCGGGCGCCATCTGAATCCGGTATATAACCGGCCGCCAGTTGACCTGATGACCTTCGCGGCTAGGATGTGCCGCCGCGCATAAGGGCCAAGAGACCTGACATGACCGTCGATTACAAGGACACCGTCTTCCTGCCCAACACGCCGTTCCCCATGCGGGCCGGGCTGCCGCAGAAGGAGCCGGAAATCCTGGCGCGCTGGGCGAGGATCGACCTGTGGCGGCAGCTGCGCGAAGCCTCGAAGGGCCGCGAGAAATTCCTGCTGCATGACGGCCCGCCCTATGCGAACGGCCATCTGCATATCGGCCACGCCCTGAACAAGATCCTGAAGGACGTGATCAACCGCTCGCAGCAGATGCTGGGCAAGGACGCCAACTATGTCCCCGGCTGGGACTGCCACGGCCTGCCCATCGAGTGGAAGATCGAGGAGCAGTACCGCGCCGCCGGCCGCGACAAGGACGCCGTGCCGATCGTCGAGTTCCGCCGCGAATGCCGCACCTTCGCCGACCACTGGATCGACGTGCAGCGCGAGGAGTTCAAGCGGCTGGGCGTGCTGGGCGACTGGGACAACCCCTACACGACCATGGCCTATCCGGCCGAGGCGCAGATCGCGCGCGAGATCGGCAAGTTCCTGATGAATGGCGGCCTGTACAAGGGCGCCAAGCCGGTCCTGTGGTCGGTGGTGGAGAAGACGGCACTGGCCGAGGCCGAAGTCGAGTATATGGAGCATAGTTCCCCCACCATCTGGGTCCGCTTCCCGGTGGTGACGCCCGCCGATCCGGCGCTGGCCGGCGCCGATATCGTCATCTGGACGACCACGCCCTGGACCATCCCCGGCAACCGCGCCATCGCCTGCGACGCCGGTTTCGAGTACGCCGTGGTCGAAGTGACGGAGACCGGCGAGAAGGCGACCGCGAAGCCCGGCGACAAGCTGGTGCTGGCGCGCTCGCTGGTCGCGGCGACGATGGAAGCCGCCGCCGTCACCGGGCACAAGGTGCTGACCACGCTGCCGGGCGCGCGCATCGCCGGCACGGTCTGCGCCCATCCCTGGCGTGGCCATGCGGAGGCCAAGGGCCATTACGATTTCGCCGTGCGCGTGCTGGCCGCGGGCTTCGTCACCGACGACACCGGCACCGGCTTCGTGCATATCGCGCCGGGCCATGGCTATGACGACTGGCTGCTGGGCCAGGCGAACGGCGTGGAGACGCCCGAGACGGTGGCCGAGGACGGCAGCTTCCTGCCGCATGTCGCGCTGCTGGCCGGCAAGCGGGTGCTGACGCAAGAGGGCAAGGAGGGCGACGCCAACGGCACCGCCATCGGCCTGATCGCCCATGCCGGCAAGCTGCTGGCCAAGGGCCGGCTGCGTCACCAGTATCCGCATTCCTGGCGGTCCAAGGCGCCGCTGATCTTCCGCAACACCGCGCAGTGGTTCATCGGCATGGAGACGAACGGCCTGCGCCGGACCGCGCTCGACGCCATCGAGGCCACCCGCTTCGTGCCGCCGCAGGGCAAGAACCGCCTCTACTCCATGATCGAGAACCGGCCCGACTGGTGCATCTCGCGCCAGCGCGCCTGGGGCGTGCCGATCCCGATCTTCGTCGACCGCCGCACCGGCGAGCCGCTGCGCGACCAGGCGGTGGTCGACCGCGTGGTCGCCGCCTTCGAGGCCGAGGGCGCGGATGCGTGGTTCGATTCGCCGCCCGAGCGCTTCCTTGGCAACGCGTACGATCCACAGCATTACGAGCAGGTCCGCGACGTGGTCGATGTCTGGTTCGATTCCGGCTCGACCCATGCCTTCGTCATGGAGCAGCGGCCCGACCTCGGCTGGCCGGCCTCGCTGTATCTCGAAGGCTCGGACCAGCATCGCGGCTGGTTCCATTCCTCGCTGCTGGAATCCTGCGGCACCCGCGGCCGCGCGCCCTACGAGGCGGTGCTGACCCATGGCTTCGTGATGGCCGAGGACGGCCGCAAGATGTCGAAGTCGCTGGGCAACGTCGTCGTGCCGCAGGAGGTGAACGATAAATACGGCGCGGAAATCCTGCGCCTGTGGGTGGTGTCGGAGGATTATTCCGGCGATCTGCGCATCGGCGACGGCATGCTGAAGCAGATGACCGATTATTACCGGCGCTTCCGCAACACCTTCCGCTGGCTGCTGGGGAATCTGGCCCATGACGACGCAGCCCGGCGCGTGGCCCATGCCGAGATGCCGCCGCTGGAGCGCTGGGTGCTGCACCGGCTGGCGGAGCTTGACGCGACGGTGCGCCGCTGCTGCGACGACTATGACTTCCACGCCCTGTTCCGCGAGGTGCATGAGTTCTGCGCGGTCGACCTGTCCGCCTTCTATTTCGACATCCGCAAGGACGCGCTGTATTGCGACGCGCCGGACTCGCCGCGGCGCCTCGCCGCGCTGACGGTGCTGGACACGCTGTTCTCGTGCCTGACGGCGTGGCTGGCGCCGATCCTGTGCTTCACGACCGAGGAAGCCTGGCTCGCCCGGTTCCCGGACGAGGCGGGCAGCGTGCATCTGCGTCCGTTCCCGGAGATTCCGGCGGCATGGCGCGACGATGCGCTGGACCGCCGGTTCGAGAAGCTGCGCGCCGTGCGCCGGGTCGTGCTGGGCGCACTGGAGATCGAGCGGGCGGAAAAGCGCATCGGCGCCAGCCTGGAGGCGGCTCCCGTCGTCTATGCCGACGCCGAGCACCGCGCCGCCTTCGACGGCATCGACCTTGCCGAACTGTGCATCACCTCATCCGCCCGCTTCGGCGACGGCGACGCCCCGGCGACAGCCTTCGCGATTGCCGAGGTGCCCGGCGTGCGCGTGGTGGCGGAGCGGGCCGACGGCGAGAAATGCGTCCGCTGCTGGCAGGTTCTGCCGGATGTCGGCGGCAAGACACCGGGCATCTGCG
>JBFWNZ010000412.1:0-3051 GCA_050250795.1 Alphaproteobacteria bacterium
GCTCTACCGCTACCCCTACGGATGCAGCGAGCAGATATCCAGCGCTGCCATCCCGCTGCTGTCGTTCGGCGATCCGCGGCTGGTCGGCGAAAACGCATCCGAGGTTGCGACTGTCCGCGAGCGGGTGGCGCGCGCCGTCGACACCCTGCTCGAACGGCAGGACACGGATGGCGATTTCGGTCTCTACCGGCCCGGCGATGGCTGGGCCTCGCCCTATGTCGTCGCCCAGGTCGTTGATTTCCTCGCGAGCGCCAAGGCGGCGGGATACGCAGTGCCCTTGGGCGCGCTGCAATCGGCCTATGCAAGGCTGCGCGACACCGTGGCGAAGGAGGAGCCCTACGCCCTCTATGTCCTGGCGCGTGAAGGACAGGTGGATGTCGGCAGCCTGCGCTATTTTGCCGACAACCGGCTGACCGGCGAGACGCCGGGAATGCAGGCGGCGCATCTGGGAGCGGCCCTCGCCATGATCGGGGAGACCCGTCGGGCGGCGGCCGCGTTCGCCATTGCCGAGAAGAACCTGGGGAAAAGCAAGCCGCGCGACTGGTACGTCTCGGAGGCGCGCGATTTTGCCGGCCTGCTCGCGCTGGCGGCCGAGACGCGGCAGAGCGCGCTGGTGGAGCGGCTGCTGCCGCAGTTGCGCCAGCATGTGCCGCCGAACGACCAGGCAAACACCCAGGAAAAGCTGTGGCTGCTGAGGGCTGCGGCCGCGTTGTCCCAGGACGGACCGGCCCGCTTCGAGGTCAATGGCGTCGCCCAGGTCGCGACGGGGCAGGCGGCGAGCGTGTTCCAGCCTTCGCGCGAGCAGGTCGAGGGCGGATATGAAATCGCCAACCGCTCGGGGCGGGAGGTCTGGCGGTCGCTCGTGATCTCGGGCACGCCGGTCATCGATCCGCCGCCGCTGGCCCAGGGTTTTGCGCTGGAAAAACATCTGTTCCGTCTCGACGGCACGCCGGTCGATCCGGAGGCGCTGCGCCAGAACGACCGCTTCATCGTGTCGTTGCAGGGCCGGATGCGCGGGTCCGCCTCGCGGACCGCCGTCATTGCCGACCTGCTGTCGGCCGGATGGGAGATCGAGGCCGTTCTGCAACGCGGGCCGGAGGGACAGTCGGATTACGGCTTCCTGCCGAAGCTGTCGGCGCCGCTGGCGGCCGAGGCGCGGGACGACCGCTTCGTGGCGATGCTCGCGCTGGGCGATCCGCCGCCGTTCCAAAGCTATTGGGAGTATGACCGGCCGGCCGACGAACGCGGGCAGTTCCACCTTGCCTACCTCGTCCGCGCAGTGACCCCGGGCCGCTATGTGCTACCGGCGGCGGCGGTGGAGAACATGTACCGCCCGACCGACATGGCGCGCACCGCGGTCGGCCGGACCGCGGTCGGGACGCAATGACACGCCGGCGCCTGCTGGTCGCGGCTGCGACGGCGCTGGCCCTGTTGGCGCCGCTGCTGCTCGACCGCCTGTTTCCGCCGGATATGGGCCGGTACCGCGATGCGTCGGTCGAGGTTCAGGATCGGTCGGGCCGCCTGCTCCGTGCCTATCTCAGCGGCGACCATGCCTGGCGGCTGGCGACGGGGCCCGAGGATGTCGATCCGCGCTATCTGCGCCTGCTGCTCGCTTACGAGGACAAGCGGTTCGATCTGCATCCCGGTGTCGATCCGCTGGCGATCGCGCGCGCGGTCGGGCAATGGCTCACGGCCGGGCGCCCGGTCTCGGGCGGATCGACCATCACGATGCAGGCAGTGCGACTGCTGGAGCCGCGCCCGCGGACGCTGCGTTCCAAGCTTATCGAGGTCGTGCGGGCCGCACAGCTCGAATGGCGCTATTCGAAACGGGACATTCTCGGCATCTACCTCACCCTCGCACCATTCGGCGGCAACCTAGAGGGGGTGCGGGCCGCCGCGCTCAGCTATTTCGGCAAGGAGCCTGCGCATCTGACGGATGCGCAGGCGGCCCTGTTGGTCGCCCTGCCGCAATCGCCGACGCGCCGCCGGCCGGACCGTCATCCGGCGGCGGCACGGGCGGCCCAGCTTCGCGTCATCGACCGGCTTGCCGGCGCGGGCGCCCTGACGGCGCAGGCCGTGGCCGAGGCGCGCGAGGATGCGGGCCGGCAGGCGCTTGCGCGCCGGCCCTTTCCTCGTGCGGCCGAGCATCTGGCCGACCGGTTGAAGGCGTCATCGCCGCCGGGGGCCGTGCTGCGGTCCAGCCTGGCCGGCGGTTTGCAGGCAACGGCGGAATCGCTGCTGCGACGCGAGGCGGCCTGGCTTCGCGACGGGGCGGCCATCGCCGCCCTCGTGATCGAGAATGCGGATGCGAAGGTCCGGGCCTATGTCGGCGGCCAGGACTATTTCGGTCCGGCCGGGATGCTCGACCTTGCACGCGCGCAGCGCTCGCCGGGTTCGACACTCAAGCCCTTCATCTACGCGCTCGGGTTCGACGACCGGATCGTCCATCCCGAGACCCAGATACTCGACCGGCCGACACAGTTCGGCGGCTACGCGCCCGCGAATTTCGACGGGCGGTTCCACGGTCTCGTCACGATCCGCGAGGCATTGCAGGGGTCGCTGAACGTGCCTGCGGTGGCGGTGCTGGACCGTGTGGGTCCGCAGCGTCTCGCCTCCATGCTGCGCGACGCGGGGGCGTCGCTGGCCTTTCCTGAGACAGGAACGCCGCCCAGCCTCGCGCTGGCCTTGGGCGGCGTGGGGATCTCCCTCTCCGACATGGCGATGCTGTATCGGGGTTTGGCCTCCGGCGGGATCGTGCGTCCGCTGTCATTTCTGGAGGTGGCGCCGGAGGGGATGGCGGGGCATCGGCTGGCCAGCCCGCGGGCGGCCTGGCTGGTGGGCGACATCCTGCGCGGTACGCCGGTGCCCGACACCGTGGCCCATGCGACGGCGGTGGACCGGCGCGAGATCGCCTACAAGACCGGGACCTCCTATGGCTATCGCGATGCCTGGGCGGTCGGCTGGTCGGCCAGCTACACGGTTGCGGTCTGGGTCGGCCGCAGCGACGGCACGCCGCGTGCGGGCGTACTGGGCCGGGACGCAGCGGCCCCG
>JBFWNZ010000413.1:0-3049 GCA_050250795.1 Alphaproteobacteria bacterium
CCCTCGGCGCCGGCCCTGGGCGACATCCCACCGGAGGAGCATACGCTGCTGACGATGAAGTTCGCGCGGCTGCTGCTCGACCATGGATTCACCAGCATCAACAGTGCCGCCGCCGCCAAGCCACGGCTCGACGTGGTGATCCGCGACGCCATCAACGCCGGCGATATCCCGGGGCCGCGCATGCTGGCGGCCTCGCCGGAAATGACGGTGACGGCGGGACTGGGCGACGTGCGCCTGCAGCACATGCACCGCGAGACCTTCGCCGTGATCGCCGACGGAGCCGATGAGTTCCGCCGCTGGGCGCGCTTCTTCATCCGCGAGCGGGTCGATACGCTGAAGATCAACCCGTCCGGCGACGAGGGCGCGCCGGGTTCGCCGGCTCACACCACGGTCATGACCGAGGAGGAGGTGGCGGCCGTCTGCGACGTGGCGCGCCGCCATGACAAGCGGGTGGCGGCGCACGCCCGCAGCGCCGAAGCGGTCAAGATGTCCCTGCGGCACGGTGTCGAGATCATCTTCCATGCCACCCTGGCCGACGAGGAGGCGCTCGACATGCTGGAGGCGGCGCGCGAGCGGGTGTTCGTCGCCCCGACCATCGGCATCACCTGGGCCGTCTTGCACGAACGCGGCACGCTGCCCGCCGACGTGGCGCGCCGCGTCGGACACGAACTCGAGCGCGGCTGCGCCAACATGAAGGCCCTGAAGCGGCGCGGCGTGCGAGTCCTGCCGGGCGGCGACTATGGCTTCGCTTTCAACCCCATGCCGCGCAACGCCCGCGACCTCGAGCATTTCGTGCGTCTGTTCGACTTCAGCCCGATGGAGGCGATCGTGGCCGCCACCCGGCATGGCGGCGAGCTGATGATGCGTGGCGACGAGCTGGGCCAGGTCCGCGAGGGCTACCTGGCCGACCTGCTGCTGGTCGATGGCGATCCGCTGGCCGACATCGCCATCCTGCAGGACGCCGACCGCCTGCTGGCCATCATGAAGGACGGCCGGTTCCACAAGCCACCGCAGCCGCCCCGCCGGCACCTGCAGAAGCAGGCGGCCGAATAGGGGACCGGCTTTCGCTCACTGCGCCCGAGCGGCGGCGGGCCGCTGAGACTGCGGAACGGTGTCGATTTCGGAAAGCCCGTAGAATCGGCACCCGTTGAGCGATGCGAGACACGTGAGACACTACGTTCGGAGTGCCCCCGCATTTCCAATATATAACACTAAAATAATGTATAAATGGAGACCGCGGCCGCCTATCGCACGGTGGCCGCCAGTGCGGCCTTGAGCCCCGAAAGGTTCTGTGCGAAGCCCCAGCCTGCGACGATGCGGCGGCTTTCGGCCCCCATGGCGTCCAGCCGCTGCGGATCGGCGAACGCCTCGCCCAGGTGTCCGGCCAAAGCCTCGATGTCGCCGAGCGGATAGACAAAGCCGTTGATGCCGTCGCGGACCAGGTCGCGGGCGGCACCCACGCGGTCGCTGGCGATCACCGCCTTGCCGGCATTCATCACCTCGTTGACCACCAGCCCCCAGGTCTCGTGGGCCGAAGGCAGAACGAAGACGTCGCAGAGGTCATAGAGCGCCGCCAGCTTCTGCTGCGGCTGGAAGCCGAGCAGGCGGATCGACTCCGACAGGCCGCGGGCCGCGATGGCGGCCTCGACCTGCGGCCGCAGATCGCCGTCGCCGGCCATCAGCAGGATAGGCCGCACCTGAGGCGGCAGGGCGGCGACGGCTCGCGCGAAGGCGTCGACCAGGTCCAGCGGCGCCTTGCGGGCGATCAGCTTGGCGGCATAGAGCGCCACCGGCCGCCCCGGCGGCAATCCCAGCGCGGCCCGCAGCGCCTCGCGATGCGGTCGCGCATCGGCGATGCGGGCCTGGAACCAGTCGTTGTCCACCGCATAGACCATGCGGTGGAACTTGCCCGCATCGATGCCGAGATCGCGGTAGTGCTGCTCGTTCATCGAGCCGATGGTGAGATAGGCGTCGGTCAGGCGGTCGATGGCGGCAAACAGCGTCCGCTTGACGGCAGTCTTCACGCCGCCGGGCGCCCGGCCCAGGGCGCTGGTCTCGTCGCGCAGCAGCACCCTGGTCCCGACGCTGCGCGCCACGAGCATGGCCCACAGATGCGGCAGCCGCGCATAGCCGTGGATCCACAGGGCGTCGAAACGGCCGCCGCGCAACCGCCGCCGCAGGCCGGTGCTGAACGGCCGCCAGGCGTCGAAATAGCGGTCGCCCGGATAGCGCGTCCCCGCAAGCGCCGGCAGGACTTCGTGGTCGTAGCCGTCGAGCAGGGCGACGTCCCATTCGATCGCCGTGCCGAACTCGGGATCGACGAAATGGCGCGCCGAGAAATCCGTCGCGAAGAACACCTTGAGGGTGATTCCAGGATCGGCGGCGATCAGGCGGAACAGGGGCGCCTGATACTGGATGGGATGCGTCACCAGACAGGCGACACGGTAAGGCCGGGCGTCGGCATCCGACACGGTCCGGGCATCCTCGCTCTACGGCCGGGCTTCCCGAGGGAGGCGGTACATGGTGCCGGGTGAGGGATTTGAACCCCCGACCAACGGTTTACAAAACCGCTGCTCTACCGCTGAGCTAACCCGGCTTTGCTGGGCGGCTCCGCGTTAGCACAGCGCGCCGACGGAACCAACTGGGAATTGGCACTCGAATGACGCCCCGGCTCTTCAAGGCCGAGCCGCTGTTTTCATGGTTGCCTCTATGGTCCGGACGATAGCGTCGGCCTTCAAAATGGGTGCGTATGGGCAGTCGGCATATATGCCGCGCACGATGCCGGCAGGATCTCAACAACCGAATCTGGCGGACTGACGGTGCGTCGGCCACCTCGTTGAGGGGGAGGGATTGACCTCATCGGTTCACGCGAAGCGGCGCTACAAAAACCCTAGCGCGTCACAAAGTCCACTGCACGCCGTATTGCCGGCGCGGCGAGAAGGGCAACGGGCGTCATTGTCACCCAACCGATCAACCAGGCCCAAAGCCAGTGGACGATGAACGTCCCGGTGCGGAAAAACGGAAAGCTCGCGATCGCCGCTACGATTGA
>JBFWNZ010000414.1:0-3043 GCA_050250795.1 Alphaproteobacteria bacterium
CGCGCACTAGCTCCACCGGGAGGGGGTTGCGGCGGAGAGTCGCCACGAACCGCCCGATCTCGGCAAGCGCCGCATCCGAGAGGGGGATCAGGTAATCGTCCCGCCGCAAGGTTGCCGCCGTCCAGGCGCGCTTGCCCCGCAGGGGACGCTCCAGCATCGGCGGTTGCGGCAGGGTACGGGCGCCCGCATGCGCGACATCGAGATAGGTCATGGCAGTCTGCGTCACAGCGACAGCTCCAGGCTAGGCGGGCGGCGCGGATTATGCCGGTGCGCCATTGGTCCGGTCAAATTCCATGACGCCGCGGCGAAGGCCCGAGGAGGCGGCCATCCTCCGCAGTGTCCAATCCTGCCACTTTGCACCCGATCGGTAGCCAGCTATGGTTGCGCGACCGACGCGCCGGAACCAGCGGCTTCCGCTGCATGATCGTTCCCTCTCCGGACGAGGATGAGAATTCCATGGGAAGCTGGTCGTTCTGGAGCCCCGAGGTCTGCCTTCTGATCGCCGGGATCATCGCCATCGCCGGCTTCACCAAGGGGTTCACGGGCATCGGCCTGCCTGTCGTCGCCGTGCCGCTGCTGGCGCTGGTCGTGGACGTAAGGACGACCGTCGTGCTGATGGCGGTCTCCATCGTCGTCACCAATCTCTGGCAGGCGTTCAGCACCGACAACTGGCTGCCGGCCATCAAACGCTTCTGGCCGGTCATGCTGCCGATGCCTGTGGCCGCCTATCTCGGCGTCGCGATCCTCAGCTCTGCCGATCCGACGCTGCTGATCGGCGTTCTGGGGGCGGCCGTGCTGTGCTTCGGGCTGATCATGCAGGTACAGATCGACTGGCGCATCCCGCGCGGGCTGGAGCCCGTCTTCGGGCCGGTGGCCGGGGCCGCGTCGGCCACGCTGGGCGGCATGTCATCGATGTTCGCGCCGCCGCTCATCGTCTACTACTCGACAGTCCGCATCGACCGCGAGGTTCTGATCGCCACCTTCGGCCTGACCTATCTGTTCGGGGTCGTTCCGATGGTGGGATCGCTGGCATGGTTCGGCATCCTCGGTCCATCGGAAGTCGGCTGGTCGACATTGGTCGCGGTCCCCGGCTTCGGTGGCATGCTGATCGGCCAGGCGCTGCGCGGTCACGCGCCGGAGCGATTTTTCCGGCGCGCGATGCTGACGGTGCTGATGGCGAGCGGTGTGACCATGCTCTACAAGGCGATGGGCAGCCTTAACGCGATCCCCATGGTCAAGGTGCCCCTGCCGCCGCTCTGATCCCGCTTATGCGGCCGGCCGTTCGCCTTGAATCTGGGTGCGATACATCACGCGCCGCGTGCTGTCGTCGAAGGGATCGCGACGATGCAGGACGCAGCGGTTGTCCCAGAGCAGCAGATCCCCGACCCGCCATTGGTGATGGCAGTAGAAACGCGGATCGGCGAGGTAAGCCCAAAGCTCGTCCAGCAGCGCCTCGGACTCCGCCACCGGCAACCCCATGACATAGGCGTTGCGCCGCCGGCCCGGATAGACGGCGAGACGTCCGGTTTCGGGATGACGGGCGAAGGCAGGGTGGATGGCGCCCGGATACTGCGACACATCCACCTGTTTCGCGAACCCCTGGCGCAGGCCGCCCGCGCTGTTGTGACTGGCATCGTGCTTGATGAATTTCCCGTCCAGCCTTGCACGCAGCGCTTCAGGCATCGCGTCATAGGCGCGGTAGAGATTGAGGAAGCCGGTATCGCCACCGGCGGGCGGCACTTCTATCGCGTAGAGTGCGCTGCCCTTGGCCGGGATGTCGTTATAGGTCATGTCCTGGTGCCAGATGGCTTCGCCCGCACCCAGGCTGCCGATCGGCCGGCCGTTCTCCTTGACGTTGGAAATGATCAGGATTTCCGGCACGCCGGGAATGCTCATCCGGCCGTACTCATCGACCGGCGCCATATCCAGATGGCCGAAGCGGCGGCTGAACTCGACCTCCTGGGCCGGAGTCAGATGCTGGCCGCGAAACAACAGGACGCCGTGATCGAGCCAGGCGCGATGGATGGCCGCAAAGGTTGCGTCGTCCTGCGGCTGCGACAGGTCGACGCCGCGAATCTCAGCACCGACGACGGAAGACATGGGGATGACCTGGAGTCCGGCATTGCCGGACCGGGATGCTGCGGACATGGACGTTCCTCCGGATTGCCTCGTTGGGCATCGCGGCGGCTCGACCGTTTTTATATCCGCCGCGCCATCATTCTGCCGCGTCTCGCATCCGGAGGCCGCAAAAAAATGGGGGCCGCGCCAAGCGCGGCCCCCTGCAAGGCATTCCGATCCGGCTGGATCAGAAATCCATGCCGCCCATGTCGGGCATCTGCGGCGCCGGGGCCGCCTTGGGCTCCGGCTTCTCGGCGATCATCGCCTCGGTCGTGATCAGGAGGCCCGAAACCGACGCAGCGTCCTGCAGCGCCGTACGAACCACCTTGGTCGGGTCGATGATGCCGGCCTTGATCATATCGACATACTCGCCGTTCTGGGCGTCGAAGCCGAAGCTGTCGTCGTTCGACTCCAGCAGCTTGCCGACCACGACGGCGCCATCCGCACCGGCATTCTCGACGATCTGCTTGGCCGGGGCCTGGATCGCGCGGCGGACGATATCCACGCCCACACGCTGGTCGTCATTGGCGACCTTGATCTTCTCCAGCGCCTTGACGCTGCGCAGCAGGGCCACGCCGCCGCCCGGAACGATGCCTTCCTCGACCGCGGCGCGGGTCGCATGCATCGCGTCGTCGACGCGATCCTTGCGCTCCTTCACCTCGACCTCGGTCGCGCCGCCGACGCGGATCACCGCAACGCCGCCCGCCAGCTTCGCCAGACGCTCCTGCAGCTTCTCGCGGTCGTAGTCCGAGGTCGTCTCCTCGATCTGCGCCCGAATCTGCGAGCAGCGGCCCTCGATGTCCGACTTCTTGCCGGCGCCGTCCACGATCGTCGTGTTGTCCTTGTCGATCGAGACCTTCTTGGCCTTGCCCAGCATATCGAGCGTCACCGTCTCGAGCTTGATACCCAAATCCTGGCTGATCAC
>JBFWNZ010000415.1:0-3031 GCA_050250795.1 Alphaproteobacteria bacterium
ACGCAACAGCCCGCGCTACATCCAGGACAAGATGAACAGCTTCCTGGACCCGGCGATCCGCTTCAACCTCGACCAGCAGTTGAAGCGGGAGCAGCGCGCCGGATGAAGCCGCGGCCGAAGAAGGTCGACGAGGGCGGCGACGAGGACTGGCTCGTCACCTTTTCGGATACGATCTCGCTTCTCCTGGCCTTCTTCGTGATGCTCGTTTCCTTCTCGAAGATCGATATCCCGACCTTCGAGAAGGTGCAGGCGGGCATCAAGAAGGAGATCGGCAAGCAGGATCAGCCGCAGCAGCCGATCTTTACCCTGTTCAACAACCTGAACGCCGTGCTGGACGGCGCGCCCATCGAGCGCGAGGCGGTGCAGGTGGGCTTCGACGACCAGGGCATCGTGATCGAATTCGCCAGCGGTTCCTTCTTCAAGCCGGGTTCGGCGGAGTTGCTGGACGCCGCCAAGACGACGCTGGACGGCATCTCCGATGAGATGACGCTGCCGGCCTATGAGCTTTATTTCATCGAGGTCGAGGGGCATACCGATGACACGCCCATCGCGACCGCGATGTTCCCCTCCAACTGGGAGCTGTCGGCCGGCCGGGCCTCGACCGTCGTGCGCTACTTCATCGGCAAGTCGCTGGTGCCGGAGCGGCTGAAGGCCTCGGGTTATGCCGATATCCGGCCGAAACTGCCGAATCGCGACATCACCGGCACGCCGATCCCCGAGAATCAGGCCGCCAATCGCCGAATCGTGATCCGCCTGCACCCTTGACGCGCGAATCCGTTTTTTCCTGAACCCAGGAATGTGATAAGGAGGCCGCGCCGACGTCTAAAATTGTCGTTATTAACGATTTCGACGTCGCCAAGCGTAAGAGGCGTCGGGTGGATGGCATTCAAGCTTAAGTTCTGGGGCGTCCGGGGCAGCATTGCGACGCCGTCGCCGCGTCATGTCGGCTTCGGCGGGAACACGAGCTGCATCGAGGTCTCGGCCGGCGGCCATCGCTTCATCTTCGACGCCGGCACCGGTATCCGCAATCTCGGCCCCTGGCTGTTGAAGAAGGATGTGCGCTTCGCCCATATCCTGCTGTCGCACACGCATTGGGACCATATCAACGGCTTCCCCTTCTTCACGCCGGCCTACAACCCGAATTGCTCGTTCCACATGATGGCTGGGCACCTGTCCGACATGGGCGGGATCGAACGCATCATGTCGGGCCAGATGACCCAGCCGATGTTCCCGGTGCCGCTGGAGGCGATGCGCAGCACGCTCACCTTCTCCGACTTCCGCGCGGGCGAGGATCTCGACATCGCGACCGGGGTGCGCATCCGCACCATGCCGCTCAACCATCCGAACGGCGCCACGGGCTATCGGGTCGAATATGGCGGCAAGGCGGCCTGCTACGTCACCGATACCGAGCATACGCCCGGCACCCTGGACGAGAACGTGCTCAAGCTGATCGAGGGCGCGGACCTCGTCATCTACGACTGCACCTATACCGACGACGAATTCCCGGCCAAGGTCGGCTGGGGCCACTCGACCTGGCAGCAGGGCATCCGCCTGTGCCGCGAGGCCGGGGCCAAGACGCTCGCCATCTTCCACCACGATCCGGAACATGAGGACGAGTTCATGGAGCGGCTGGAGGCGGAGGCGCGCCAGGTCTGGGACGGCGCCTTCGTCGCGCGCGAAAACATGCGGGTCAACATCGCCTGACGGCTCAGCCGCCGCGCGTCTCGGCATAGGCCGCGAGCGCCCGCGCGCGGGCCGCGGCATGGTCCACCATCGGTTCCGGATAGCCCCGCACGCCCCCCGGCAAGGTCCAGGGCCTGTGGACCGCCTTGGCCGGCACCTGCGCTAGGTCCGGGACCCAGCGCCGCACATAGGCGCCGTCCGGGTCGAAGCGCTCGCCCTGGATGACGGGATTGAAGATGCGGAAATAGGGCGCGGCATCCGCTCCCGACCCCGCGACCCACTGCCAGTTCGCGGCGTTGTTGGCGAGGTCGGCGTCGACCAGCGTGTCCCAGAACCAGTCGGCGCCCGCCTGCCAGGGCAGCAGCAGATGCTTGACCAGGAACGAGGCGGCGATCATCCGCACCCGGTTGTGCATCCAGCCCGTCTGCCACAGCTCGCGCAGCCCGGCATCGACGATGGGATAGCCGGTGCGCCCCGTCTGCCAGGCCCGCAGCGCCGCCCGGTCTTCGCGCCAGGGGAAGCGGTCGAACTCCGGCTTCAGGTTGCGCTCGGCCATCTGCGGGTTGTGGAACAGCAGGCTGCGGTTGAAGTCGCGCCAGGCGATCTCGCGCAGGAAGCCCTGCGCCTCGGCCTCCGGCAGCTGTCCAGCCGCGGCGGCCATGGCCAGCGCGCGGCGGATCTGACGCGGTCCGATCTCGCCGAAATGCAGATGCGGCGACAGGCGCGAGGTGCCCGTCCGGTCCGGCCGGTCGCGGCCGTCGCGGTATTCCGCGGCCGCGCCGTCGATGAAGGCGGCCAATGCCGCGCGCGCGCCGCCCTCGCCGGGCTGCCATGCGGCGGTGAAGCCCGCCGCCCAGTCCGGCGCCGTCGGCGTCAGTGCCCAATCCGCAAGCCGCTCGCCGGGCAGGCCGTGGCTACCCGTCTGCATGTCCGTGGGTACCGGCAGGGGGGCGGGCGGGTCGGGCATGGCCTGCACCGCCCGCCAGTAGGGCGTGAACACCTGGAACGGCCGTCCGGCCCCCGTGGCGACCGTCCAGGGCTCATGCAGCATCTCGGCATTGAAGCTCTCGGCCGCCACGCCGATGGCGCGCAGCGCCGGCTTGAGCGCCCGGTCGCGGGCGACGGCCCAGGGCTCGTATTGCCGGTTCCAGTGGACGGCCGCCGCGCCGCATTCGCGGGCCAGGGCCGGAATGGCTTCGGCCGCCGGGCCGCGCCGCAGCAGCAGGCGCAGGCCGCACCGTTCCAGGGCCGCATCCAGCGCGGCGAGGCTGCGATGCAGCCACCAGCGGCTGGCACCGCCGGGCCGCCAGCGACCCGGCGTCTCGTCATCCAGCAGGAACAGCGGAAC
>JBFWNZ010000416.1:0-3024 GCA_050250795.1 Alphaproteobacteria bacterium
CCATCCGGCACGAGCTGGAGGCCTATGGCGGCGGCCTTGTCGACAAGCCCGAGATCGTCGGCCTGAACAAATGCGACGCGCTCGATCCCGAGACCGTGAAGAAGAAGGTCCGCGCCTTGCGCCGGATCACGAAATCCCCGGTCCTGCCGCTGTCGGGCGCAAGCGGAAAGGGCGTGCCCGAGGTGCTGCGCACGCTTTGGCGGGTCGTGCAGGACGCCCGCGCCGCCGATCCCGCACCGGCCGAGGACGAAGCCGAGGCCGAGGCCGACGAAAGGCCGGCAGAGCCCGAAAAATCCTGGCAGCCCTGAAGGTCCGACCATGCAGGACGCCCTCGGCCCCACGCGGCGCATCGTCGTCAAGATCGGTTCGGCCCTGCTTGTGGACGAGAGCAGCGGCGCCGTCCGCCAGCACTGGCTTGAGGCCCTGGCCGACGACATCGCGGCGCTGCGGGCGGCGGGCCGCGAGGTGCTGGTGGTCTCGTCGGGCGCCATCTCGGTCGGCCGGCGCCATCTCGGCCTCACCCGGCCGGGACGGCTGCTGAAGCTGGAGGAGAAGCAGGCGGCCGCCGCGACCGGCCAGATTCGCCTGGCGCACGCCTATCAGCAGGCGCTCGCCCGGCATTCGATCACGGTGGCCCAGATTCTCCTGACCCTCGACGACATCGAGGAACGCCGCCGCCACCTCAACGCGCGCAGCACGCTGGTGCAGCTTATCCAGCTCGGCGCGGTACCCGTGGTGAACGAGAACGACACGGTCGCCACCACCGAGATTCGGGTCGGCGACAACGACCGGCTGGCGGCACGGGTCGCGGCGATGATCAGCGCCGACACCCTCGTCCTGCTGTCCGATATCGACGGCCTGTACACCGCGAACCCGCGCACCCAGCCGGACGCCCGGCATATCCCGGAAATCCATGCCGTGACGCCGGAGATCGAGGCGATGGCCGGCGTCGCCGCGACCGGATTCGCCTCGGGCGGCATGGTGACGAAATTGCAGGCGGCCAAGATCGCGATGGCGGCCGGATGCCGCATGGCCATCGCCGATGGCCGCGAGCCGCACGCGCTGGCGCGTTTCGCCGCCGGCGGACGCTGCTCCTGGTTCGTCCCGGCCGCCACGCCGCTGACGGCCCGCAAGCGCTGGATCGGCGGATCGCTGAAGCCCGTCGGGTCGATCGACGTCGATGCGGGGGCCGCGCGTGCCCTCGCCAAGGGTAAAAGCCTGCTGCCGGCGGGCGTCACCGGCGTCAGCGGCAGTTTCCAGCGCGGCGATGCCGTGGTCGTGCGCGATCCCGAAGGCCGCGAGATCGCACGCGGGCTGATCGCCTATTCCAGCGAGGACGCGGAACGCATCGCCGGCCACAAGAGCGGCGATATCGAGGCGCTGCTCGGCTATCGCGGCCGCGACGAAATGGTCCACCGGGACGATCTGGTCCTGACCGGCTGACCCCGTCAGGCGGTCATCAGGAACGCTTCGGCAGCCTCCAGGAAGGCCGCGTCGTCGAATATCCCTGCCGCCTTGGCG
Source organism: Alphaproteobacteria bacterium (assembly GCA_050250795.1). Taxonomy (GTDB): domain Bacteria; phylum Pseudomonadota; class Alphaproteobacteria; order UBA8366; family UBA8366; genus JBFWNZ01. The sequence continues at coordinate 1,522 of JBFWNZ010000416.1, forward strand.
CCGATCCGGCGGCGCATGGCCGCAGCATATCCCGCATCGGTCGCGAGACGGGTCGCGATCCCCGCATAGTCGGCCGCGTCCCGCGCGACGCAGTCCCGCAGGCCCATCCGCTCGTAGATGGCCAGGCTGACGCGGCCGCGCAGGTAACGGCCGGGCAGCGTGACCACCGGCAGGCCCATGGCCAGCGCCTGATAGGTCGTCGTGCCGCCCGAGAACGGAAAGCTGTCCAGGCCGACATCGGCCAGTTGCAGCAGCCGCATGAACCCCGAATGCCCCTGCCGCGGCAGGAAGAGGATGCGGCCGGCAGCGCCGCCCAGCGTCGCGGAAAAGCGCTTGCGCAACGCCGCGCTCCACCGGGAATCGTGACCGTCCAGCAGCACGACATGCCCGGCCGGGTCCGCCTTCAGGATCGCAGCGAAGGCGGCGTCCATATCGGGGTGCAGCTTGAACAGGTTCTGCGCCATCAGATAGAGCGCGCCCGAGGGCGGCAGGCCGAAATCGGCACGGTCGCGGCGGTCATCCGGCTCCGGCGGCCGGGCAAAGGCGAAGGGCAGGCCCGGCAGGCGCACGAGCCGTTCGCTGTAATCCGCGTCCGCCGCATCGACCTCCGCCGCCGCACAGGACAGGAAGGCATCGACCGTGGGAATGCCCGTCGTCACGGGATGCCCATAGGACACGCACTGGACGGGCGCCAGCCGCGCGAAGGCCAGGAAATAGGTCGGCGCATGCATGCCGATCTCGGGATAGAAGACCAGATCGGCCTCCGCCGTCGCGATCATGGCGCGCGCTTCGGCCAGATCGTCCGGCAATTGCGCATGCGATGCCGCACCGCTCACGAGGCGGCGATGCACCGCGTCGTCCGGTACGGGACCGGCATCGAACAGCGACAGGTCGGCCTGCCTCGCCAGCCGTAGAAGCAGGCCCTCGGCCAGCCGCCCGATGGAATGGTCGAACAGGAACCGCGAAACGACGACGATGCGCCGCCGGCCGGGCCGCCGCACCGCACCGGGCCGGCAATGCGGCGCGACCCAGCCGAGATCGGGCCGGCAGCGCAGATACAGATGCGCCAGCCGTGCCTGCAAGGGCCGGTCGTCCATCCCCGCATAGGCCAGAAAGAAGCGGCTGCCCCCGGCCTCGACCACGGGGTCGCGCAAGGGCGGCGGATCGGCTTCCAGCGCGGCCAGCCCCGCCGCGTAACGCTGCCGCGCCGCCGTCATCTGCGCGGCGGATGCCGCGATGACCGGCAGCAGCAGGTCGCGGCGGAATCGCAGCCCCTCCGGCGCGCCGAGCCCGAGCGCCCGGCCGTAGGCCTCGCGTGCCTCATCGGTCCGGTCCTGACGCGCCAGCGCGTTGCCGGCATTGGCATGGGGCAGATACCAGTCCGGCCGCGCCGCGGCCGCGGCGGGGGAGTGTCGAAGCGCCACCTCGTAACAGCGGGCCACCTGAAGCAGGTTGCCGAGATTGAGATGGGCGAGCGCAAGTCCCCGGTCGCGGGCCAGGGCC
>JBFWNZ010000417.1:0-3020 GCA_050250795.1 Alphaproteobacteria bacterium
GGCCGCGCGAATCGTAGCGCAACACGCGGTAGCGATCCGTAAAGGCCGGCATCTGCCAGTCCCACATCTGGAGATTCGTTGCCAGGCTGTTGCTCATCACGACCATCGGCCCATCGACGGGACCGTCGAACCGGTAGTTGAGGGCAATTCCGTCGGCATCGATCAGCGGCATGAACGTCGCTCCTTCTCGCAGGCTCGCGCCTTCCTGATAGCATGCCCGGCCCCGGCGTTGAACGGTCAGTGACCGCGGTCACTGCCAGCGGCGCCGAAAGCAGCCAGCATCCCCCCGTTCCGGCATGCCGTGCCGGAACCGGTCCGCTTCCTCCCCGGCGTCCGAATTGCGGCGCGGCTTGGTGAAGGCAACGCCTTGCCGGCCCCAGCAGGTTCGGGGAGGAAGCAACCGAACGAGGGATCGGACCGCCTGCCGCGCGCAGGCATTGCCCCAGAATCGCCCGAATCCCATCCCTGCTTTCGCCGCCTTCACCGCCGACCATCCTGTATCGACACCTTGCGGGAACAGGAGTCCGGACATGCGACAGCTCGATCTGACGGCCATCGTCTCGGGAAGCATCGTGATCGTCTTTTTCGCCTTCGCCTGCTGGCTGCTGGACGACAAGCCGTTCGACCGTCTGGAGGCCGCACGCCCGGCGCCGGCGACGATGCAGGCGCAGACCCAGGTCCACCTCCATCCGACCCTGGTCGCCTGGACGCCGCCGCCCGCCCGGCGGCCTTGACGCGATCCCACGGCTTTCCCATCTACACATCACCGGCGGGGCCGTATGCCCGCCGGCCGGGGTGCCAATACCGGGTCCCGGAGATCGGCCGCCACACAGCGGCCCCGGCATTCTCGCTCGCAGAGGAGAAGCTGAGCCATGTCACGAATGTCCCTGTTCAACAGTCCCCTGCTTCTGGGCTTCGAGCATTTCGAACGCCAGCTCGACCGTGTCGCCAAGATGTCGGCGGAAGGCTATCCGCCCTACAACATCGAGCAACTGGCCGACGGGAAGCTTCGCATCACGCTCGCGGTCGCAGGTTTCAGCGAAGACGACCTGAGCGTCGAAGCCGAGAACAATCAGCTGGTGATCCGCGGCCGAAGCCAGGAGGAAACCGAACGGGTCTTCCTGCATCGCGGCATCGCGGCACGGCAGTTCCAGCGCAGCTTCGTGCTCGCGGATGGAATCGAGGTCGTCTCGGCCGCCATGGATAACGGCCTGCTGCACATCGATCTGGTGCGGCCGGAACCGGAAAGCCGGGTGCGGTCCATCCCGATCCAGCGCACCGCGAAACCGAAGCGTCGGGTCGAAAGCCGGACGCTGGAAACGGTTACCGAAGGAGGCTCCGAATGACGGAAGCACAGGGAGCGATCGACTACGAAAGGCTGCGCCACATCACCGAGCAGGAACTGGGTCTGCTGGGCAGCAACGAACTGGCCTATATCCGGCCGGTCGAGGTGGAAAATGCCGTGCAGTTCCAGGTCAGCGCCGGCGACGGCCGGCCGCTTCTGCTGGCCCCGGACATGGAGACCGCCATCGCAGCGGCCCGCCATTACGAGTTCCAGCCGGTCTGGGTGAACTGACCCCGAACGCGAATGCCGCGCCGCCGCTCAGGCGGCGTGGCTGGTCGCGGTGTCCGTCAGCAGCGCGAACAGCGCCTCGGGCTGGTCCGATCCGCGCAGCTTCTTGCAGACCGTCGCGTCGCGCAGGAGGCGCGAGACCCGCGCCAGCGCCTTCAAATGGTCGGCCCCGGCGCTCTCGGGCGCCAGCAGCATGAAAATCAGGTCCACCGGCTGTTCGTCGATCGAATCGAAATCGATCGGATGCTCGAGCCGGGCGAACAGGCCGTAAAGCCGGTCCAGGGCCGGCAGCTTGCCATGCGGAATGGCGATCCCGTTGCCGATGCCGGTGGTGCCCAGCCGTTCGCGCTCAAGCAGAACGTCGAAGATCGCGCGTTCGCTCTGACCCGTCAGAACGGCCGCACGCTTCGCAAGCTCCTGAAGCGCCTGCTTCTTGGAAGTCGCCGGCAATTTGGCGACCACGCCGTCGATGTCGATCAGGTCTCCGATCTCCATTGGCTTGGCTCCCTCCCGGAGTTTCAGCCTTGCCTGCCGCCCGATGTCCCCGCGCCCCGCGGGTCCACCCAGCCGACATTGCCGTCTTCCCGGCGATACACCATGTTCAGCCCGCCATGCGCCGGGTTGCGGAACATCAGGGCCGGCAAGCCGGCCAGATCCATCCGCATCACCGCCTCGCTGACGGAAAGTTCCTCGATCGGCGTTTCCATCTCGGCGATCACCAGCGGGTGATGCCCGTCGGCCACCGCCGGTTCCGGCGCCTCTTCCGATTCGGCCTGAAGCACGTATTGCTGCGCGCGCTCGGCCTGTTGCTTGCCCATGCGGCGATGATGATGGTCGTGCAGCCGGCGCTTGTAGCGGCGCAGCCGCTTGCCGACATGCTCTGCCGCGGCATCGAATGCCGCGTGGGCATCGACGCCGGTGGCGTGGCCGCGCACCACGATCCCGCGGCCGACATGCACCTGAACATCCGCACGGAAGGCATGAGTCTCCCGCGACAGCGTCACCTGCGCATCGGTGGCGTTCTCGAAGTACTTGGCAACGATCGTCGGCAATTCGCTTCCGACATATTGCCGGAATGCGTCGCCCACATCGAGCTGCTTGCCGTTTACGGAAAGCTGCATTGGCTCGCGAATTGGATTGCCCCTCTCACGATACGGGCCAGCTTTCGGCCTATCCCGCACCGCGAAGGGCGGCACCATAGGGGCGGGGTCGGGGAGAGTCAACGCCGCCCGGAAGGCCGTGGCGGCTAAAGGCTTCGGGCCTTCTGGCGCCGCCTTTCGACCGATGACGGAATCTTCATCGCTTCCCGATACTTGGCGACCGTTCTGCGGGCGATGTCGATACCGCCGCCTTTGAGGATCTCCACGATGCGATCGTCGGACAGGATGGAGCCGGCCGGCGCCTCGTCGATCAGATTCTTGATCCGATAGCGCACCGAGTCCGCCGA
>JBFWNZ010000418.1:0-3011 GCA_050250795.1 Alphaproteobacteria bacterium
CGGCGTCATCGAGGCGGTCAGCATGCCCGACGCGAAGGGTTTCGTTCTCGGCGTGCAATGGCATCCCGAACATCCGGTTTCGCTCGCATGGCCGCTGTCCCAGGCGATATTCCAGGCATTCGGCGAGGCTTGCCGTGCCTACCGCGCCGTTCGCGCCGCCCGGCGCGCGGCCTGACCCTCATCCGCACCGGCTTGCCGGTCCGTCCATCCTGTCAGAAGGGGCTTCCATGACCCGTTTCGCCATCCCGGCCTGGGATTTGCCCAGCCTGCCCGTCGCCGGCGCGGAGGCGCGTTTCCCGGTCGGCCGCATTTTCTGCGTCGGCCGGAACTACGCCGAGCATGCACGCGAGTTCGGCCACGATCCGGACCGTGAGCCGCCCTTCTTCTTCACCAAGCCGGCCGACAGCATCTCGACGGGCGCCGGACCGGTTCCCTATCCGCCGGCGACGGAGGACCTGCATCCCGAGCTGGAGCTGGTGGTGGCCTTGTCGGGGGGCGGTCGCGACATCCCGGCCAGTGCGGCTCTCGACCGGATTTACGGCTATGCCGTGGGTCTCGACCTGACGCGGCGCGACATGCAGGCGGAGGCGAAGGAGATGCGGCGGCCCTGGGCCCTGGCCAAGGGCTTCGACCACGCCGCGCCATGCGCCGCGATCCATCCGGCCGCGGCTGTCGGCCATGTGGGCAAGGGCACGATCCGGCTGACCGTCAACGGCGAGATACGGCAGAACTCGGTGCTGGAGAAGATGATCTGGAACGTGCCGGACACCATCGCCTTCCTGTCTCGGATGATCACGCTGAAGCCCGGCGATCTGATCTTCACCGGCACGCCCGAAGGCGTGTCGACGATCCGCCGGGGCGACCGGCTGGTCGGGCATATCGACGGCCTGACCGACCTCGACGTGACCATCGTCTGATCCCGCCGGTCGATCCATGCGCATCGCCACCTGGAACATCAACTCGGTCCGCATCCGCATTCCGCTGCTGGAGCGGCTGGTCGCGGACGAAAACCCCGACGTGATCTGCCTGCAGGAGACCAAGGTCCCCGACGAGCTCTTCCCGCTGGATGCGATCCAGGCACTCGGCTTCCCGCACATCGCAAAGCACGGGATGAAGGGTTACAACGGGGTTGCCATCCTGTCGCGCCGCCCGTTTCTCGACACCGGCACGCGCGACTGCGCCGGCAAGACCGATTGCCGGCACATCCATGCCCGGCTGCCGCTGTCCGGCATGGCGGACGGGATCGAGCTTCACAATCTCTATGTCCCGGCCGGTGGCGACATTCCCGACCCGGCATCGAACGAGAAGTTCGACCACAAGCTGCGCTTCGTCGACGAACTGGCGGACTGGTTTCCGGCCACGCGCCGCGCCGACCAGCCGCTGGTGCTTGTCGGCGACCTGAACATTGCGCCGCTGGAGACCGATGTCTGGTCGCACAAGCAGCTTCTGGACGTCGTCAGCCACACGCCTATCGAGGTGGAAAAGCTGACCCGCGTGCAGACGGCGATGCCCTGGATCGACACCACGCGCCACTTCATTCCAGAGCCGCAGCGGCTCTACAGCTGGTGGAGCTATCGGGCGCGCGACTGGGCGGAAAGCGATCGCGGGCGCCGGCTGGACCATATCTGGGTGACGCCGCCGCTGCTGCCCTTCCTGGCCGCCGGGCGCATCCTGCGCGAGGTGCGGGGATGGGAGAAGGCATCGGATCATGTGCCGGTGATCCTCGACCTGGCGGAGACTCCGTGACCGGGGATTTCCGAATCCGAAGAATCGGTTGGCACCGCGTCTTCAGATGCGGCGGTAGCTGAAATAGCGCCCCGCGGCGACGCCGGGCGGCAGTACACATTCGGTCAGGTCGGCCGCGGCCAGCGGCTGGTCGGAAAGCACTCGGGCGCCCGCCCGCAGAAGCGGCAGCAGCGCCGGCACGACGCCGGCAAGGTTGCCCGCCGTCATCGCCGCCGATCCGGCTCCGAGATCGAGATGCGCCAACGCCACACGCCCGGCAAAGCGCGGGCGCTGCGCACGGAGCAGGGCCGGAATTTCCCCCAGCATCAGCCGGGCCTTCGGCGGTGTCGATAACTCGGCGGCCGCGCATTGCCGGTCGAAGGCATAGATCGCGCGGTCGGGCAGCACGACGCGCAGATGGTCGTATGTGCGGCCGTTGCCGAGGCCGAGCTCCAGAACCGGCCCGGGCAGGCCCCGGATCGCAACGGCCGCGCTGTCCAGGCACAGCTTCTGCGCGGTCAGCCGCGCGATCGCCGAATCCAGACGCGACACCGTCTGCGATCAACCGTCGTTCTGCGCCGCCAGCATCGCCTCGCGCAGGCGCGACGTCGTCGCCTCCAGGCGATGGGCCAGTTCCCGCATGATCTCGACGGCCATCTGCGGAAACTCCTCGATCAGGCGGAAGAAATGATCCTTGCTGACCCGCAGCGCGATCAGGTCGCTGACGGCGCGGACCGTGGCAGTGCGCGGGACGTCGCAGAGAATCGCGATCTCGCCGACGATCTGGTGCTGGTCGATGGTCGCCACCGTGATCGCCCCGCCGGGGGCATCCATCAGCACCTCTGCGCTGCCGGCGATGATGACATACGCCGAATCGCCGACCGCACCCTGCTCGAACAGCAGATCTCCGGCCTGATAGGTGAGCCTTTCGCTCGTGAAGGCCAGCAGCTTCAGCTTCGCCGCCTCGATCTTGGCGAAAAGCGGGATGCGCCGCAGCAGTTCCACTTCTTCCTGAAGGCTCATCGGCAACTCCTTGCGTCAGGCCGATTCCAGCATCGCCGCGAGCGCGCCGGACTGAGCCCGCAGCCGGTCATAGGGCCCCTGTTCGGCCACCTGTCCATTCTTCATGACCAGCGTCTCGTCGAACAGGCTTGCCGCTTCGGGACGGTTCAGCACCCAAACCGTCGTACGGCCCTCACGTTCGGCCAGCACGCGTTCGATCACCCGGTTTTGCGTCGCCGCATCCAGCGCATCGGTCGCGGCGTTGACGATCATCGCCTCCGGCC
>JBFWNZ010000419.1:0-3010 GCA_050250795.1 Alphaproteobacteria bacterium
TCGACGCGGCCGACAGGCTGCGCGGCGCCTAGGGGCGAAGCCGCCGCCATCCTTGCGGGGACGGCGGCTTCGCTGGGGCGCCTAGAGGCCCAGGAAACGCTGCGCGTTCTGGGTCAGGATTTTCTGCATCGATTCCGCGCGGATCGGCAGCGTCTTGAACCACGCCATGTATCCGTCCACCGGGGCGAAGGGATAGGAGCTGCCGTAGAGGAAGCGCTCGGCGAGGAAGCCATCGGCCGCCTTCACATAGTCGTCCATGCCCGGCATGTTGACGAGATACATGTCCGGCGAGACGTACAGGTTCGGCCGCCGGAAGGCGAGGTGCAGGATCTGGTGCACCCAGGGCCAGTTGCCGTGCGTTGAGCAGATGCGCAAGGTCGGGAAATCCGCCAGCACCCGGTCGAGATGCACGGGGTTGGTATATTCGATATCCGGCCCGGCGTTGCCGCCCGTCATCATCAGCACGGGCAGCCCCTTGTCCTCGCAATGGGCATAGATCGGATAGAGCCGCCGGTCGTCGGTATGCATCGGCTCGGGATAGCTGCCCGGCTCGATGTTCACGCCCTTGAAGCCGTCCTTGATCGCCTGGTCGATGGTGGCGACGGCCTTGCGGCGGTCGCGCGGGTCGATTGACGCGATGCCGATGAAGCGGGTCGGATGCGCGTCGACCACCGCCTTCACATCCTCGTTCGACACCGAGCCGAGGAAACCCGAATAGCGGCCGACGACCACGCCCTGGTCGACCCCGGCCGCGTCCATTTCCTTCAGCAGCAGGTCCATCGACAGCTGGCCCGCCGAGGGTGCCGGCTTGAGGCCGAGATTGCCGGTGAAACGGTCTCGCCGCTCCGGCTGGGCATACATGACGAGGTCGCGGAATCCGCGGAATGGCGGCCGGATGCGGAAGTCGATGACGGCCATGAAAATCCTCCCTTGGCGCGTTTCTTATAAAAGCAAACCGGCCCGGCGATGAGGCCGGGCCGGTGCGTCGGATCGGGTCAGGCGTCGACCCGGTACTTCTTCAGCTTGTCCTCGTCGAGCTCGATGCCGAGGCCCGGACCCTCCGGAACATGGATCAGGTTGCCGTCGGGGCGGATCGGATCGACGGCATAGTCGTCCGCCAGCGCGCCCGAGACGCCCACCGCGAACGGCCCTTCCAGAAGCGGATAGGGCCAGGACGCCGCCAGATGCGCGGCCGAGGCCGTGGCGACGCTGGTGCTGGGATGGTTGCCCGGATAGATGCGCATGCCGGCGGCGTGCGAGATCGTCCACAGCTTGCGCATGCCCCAGATGCCGCCGTTCTTGGCGACCTTGGTCTGGAACACGGTGGCCGCGCGCTTCTTGATCACGTCCAGCAGGTCGTGCTCGGTCAGCACGCATTCGTCGGCCATGATCGGCATGTTGACCTTGCGGGCCAGTTCGGCAAGGCCGTCCACGTCCCACTTGCCGACCGGCTGCTCGACGGCGTCGAGATCGAAGGGTTCCAGCTTCTTCAGCAGCATCAGCGCTTCGTCATAGCCCATGCCGGCATTCGCGTCGGCGCGCAGGCGCACCGTGTCGCCGAACTTGTCGCGCATCGCGCTGGCCAGCGCCACATCGGCCGCCGGATCGTTGCCGATCTTCAGCGTGTAGCAGCGGAAGCCGCGGTCGAAGAAGGCCTGTGCGTTGTCCATCGTCTCGGCCAGCGTCGGCTTGATCGACAGCACGGCGCACACCGCGATGGAACTGCGGCACTTGCCGCCCAGCAGCTGATAGACCGGCACGCCGAGAATCTTGCCCTGCAGGTCGTACAGCGCGTCGGCGATGGGGGCCTGGGCGTAGGTCGAGTTGTACAGCGTCTCGTCCAGGTCGTTCATGATCGCCGCGATCTCGAAGGGCGAGCGGCCGACGACATGGGGCGTGAAGTGGTCGTGGATGTTGCGCACCAGGTTCGGCAGCGTCTCGGCGCTGCCCTGGCGGCGCCAGGCCTGGGTCTCGCCGATGCCGACGAAGCCCGCATCGGTGTGCAGGCGCACGATCAGCGTCTCCACGATCGGGCGGGGCGCGCCGTTGGAAATCTTGAACGGCGTCTTGAACGGCGTGTGCAGCGGGATCGTCTCGATCTTCGTGATCGTGACACCCGTATCCGCGCGGACACCGGCGCCCAGCGGCTTGATCTCGTTCATCTCGGTCTCTCCTGGTTCGCCGCGCCCGCGGGGGTGCGGCCTGGGTCACGCAACCAGCATCTTGCCTTGACGGTAGATGCCGCCCTGCTTCTTCGAAAGGATGTATTCCAGATAGGCCATCGACGCGGGGTCGCCGTCGCCCGCCGGCGGCGGCTCAAGCTCGAAATGACCATATTTGTCCTCGCCGCGCACCAGCATGGCACTGTCCCATGCGCCCTTGTCCGGCGCCGCGGAGGTGGGGATATAGCGGATCGCGAAGCCGATGCGGCGCTGGTCCGACGGGTTGGGGGGCGAGCCATGCGCGGTCAGCACATGGAACAAGGCCGCCTCGCCGGGCTGCAACTCGACAGGCACCGCCTTGCTCTCATCGACGGCATCGACCAGCGTCTGTCCGCGCGTCAGATAGTTCTTGGGGTCTTCGGTATCGATATGCGCCAGACGGCCGCGATGGGTGCCCGGCAGCACGCGCAGACAGCCATTCTCCACCGTGCTGGGCGTCAAGGCGATCCAGGCCGAGACGAGTTCGTCGTCGTCCAGGTTCCAGTAGGTCGGGTCCTGATGCCAGCTGACATAGCGGGGATCGCGCGCCTCCTTGATGAAGAAGGAGGTCGACCAGCACAGGATATCCGGGCCGATCAACCCTTCGACCGCGTCGAGCAGGGCCGAATTGCTGACCAGTTCATAGGCCCAGCGCAGCGCGAGATAGCATTTCTGCCGCAGAACCTGCTGCGCCTGCTTGCCCTGCGCGGCCTCGAATCCCTCCATCGCCTGCCGGTAGCGATGTGCTCCGGCAGGGGCAATCAAGGGGACGGGGAACAGGAATCCCTGCTCCCTGTATCGGGCGCGCT
>JBFWNZ010000420.1:0-2959 GCA_050250795.1 Alphaproteobacteria bacterium
CCTCGACATCATCCCGTCGACGGAAGACCTCTCCGGCGCCGAGTTGGAACTGATCGGCTTGACCCGGCGGGAGTTCCGCCTCGCCGACACGCTGCAGGGCCTCTCTCATTACGAATACGTTCTGATCGACTGCCCGCCGGCCCTGGGTCTGTTGACGCTCAATGCGCTTTGCGCGGCGGATGCCGTGCTCGTGCCTCTGCAATGCGAGTTCTATGCCCTTGAAGGGCTTAGCCGTTTGATGCGGACCATCGAGCGCGTGAAGCGCGCGTTCAATCCCGATCTGGACATCCAGGGTGTCGTCCTGACGATGTTCGATAAGCGGAACAATCTGTCCGACATGGTGGCGGCCGATGTGCGCAGCCATTTCGGCGACAAGGTCTACAAGACGGTGATCCCCCGCAATGTGCGGGTGTCCGAGGCGCCGTCGCATGGCAAGCCGGTGATCGTGTACGATACGGCCTGCGCCGGCAGCCGTGCCTATATCGAGTTCGCGGGCGAGTTGCTGCGCCGCGAACGGAGGATGAGCGCGTGACGGCGGCGGAGGACGGCGGCAAGCGGCGCAATCTGGGCCGCGGATTGTCGGCGCTGTTCGGCGAGGAAGGCGAGCTCCAGACCCGGGAGCCCGACCGGTTGCGCCTGTCGAAGATGGTGCCGGTGGAGTTCCTGCATCCGAACCGGTTCCAGCCGCGCCGGCGTTTCGACGCCGAGGCGATGGCATCGTTGACGGAATCGGTGCGCGACAAGGGCGTGCTGGAACCCATCGTGGTGCGCCGCCATCCCGAGCAGTCCAACGCCTATGAAATCGTTGCCGGCGAGCGTCGCTGGCGGGCGGCCCAGGCGGCGCGGCTGCATGAAGTGCCGGTCGTCATCCGCGACATGTCGGACCGCGATTCGCTTGAAATCGCGATCATCGAGAACATCCAGCGCGAGGATCTGACGCCGCTGGAAGAAGCCGAGGGCTACAAGCGGCTGATCGACGAGTTCAAGCACACCCAGGAAGCACTGGCCAAGGCCGTGGGCAAGAGCCGCAGCCATATCGCGAATTCGCTGCGGCTGCTGACCCTGCCGGATGCGGTGAAACTGCATCTTCAGGACGGCAATCTCAGCGCCGGTCATGCCCGCGCCCTGGTCACGGCCAAGGAGCCGGCCGCGCTCGCCGAGCAGATCATGCGCGAGGGCCTGACCGTCCGCGATGCGGAATCCCTCGTGCAGAGGGAACGGGCCCCGGTCGCAGCCCCGGTCGCGGCGGAAGCCCCGCCGGCGCCGGCGGCTTTGGGCAGGGGCAATGGCGGCGGCGACATACGCGTGCCGGAACGGATGCCCCAAGCAGCCAAGGATCCGAACACGGTCGCACTGGAAAAGCAGCTGAGCGACGTTCTCGGCCTGCGGGTCAGCATCGACGAGCGCGGCGAGGGCGGAAAGCTCACGGTGCATTACGACACGCTGGAACAGCTGGACGACGTCCTGCACCGCATTCTGGACCGGCCGTTGCCGCCAGGAAGCCAGGTGGTCGAAGTTTAGGCTTAGGCCGAGCGCCGGGCGGCCCCGGCGCGCCCCAGGCCCGCGATCTGCAACAAGGCCATCCCGCAGACGGCATGCTCCGGGATTCCGGTGGTCTTGCAGCGTCGTTCCGCTTCCAAAACAGTCTCGATGGCCTTTGCAAGCGCGGGCAGGCTCCAGCTTCGGAGTTGCGCCTGAAAGCGGCCAGTCCACTTGAAGAAAACAGGTGGACGCAATGATTTCATTGCCTGTTCCGTCGTCTCGCCGCGATCCACTCGAGCCCGCGCCGCCTGCAGGCGAAGCAGGTGTCCGCCGATGGCGCGAAGGATCGACACCGGCACGGCCCCGTCCTGGAGGCAGCGCTCCAAGGCCCGGTCCAGCATCTCCAGATCCCCGTCGCCGGCGGCATAGATCAAGGTATCCAGGGATAAGGCGCTGGTATCGCCGACGATCGCCGCCGCGGTCTCAGCATCGACCCGGCCACCTGGACCGACATACAGCACCAGCTTCTCCAGTTCCGCGCGGCTCAGCGCACGGTCCGTGCCGAGATGGTCGACCAGGAAGGACAGCGCGTCCGGCGTCGCCGTGATCCCGTCGCGGCCCAGCGTCTCGACGGCAACCTGTTCCAGGCTGCGCGCATCGTCGGTATAGCAGGCGACCGCCGCGGCGTTGCCGGCCCCCTCGAACAGCTTGCGCAGGGCTGAGGCCGGCCCGAGATCGCCTGCCTCGACCACGACCAGCCCGTCGCCGGCCGGGGATTCGAGAAAGGCGGCGATGAGAGACGCAAGGGATTCCGCGGGCTCGCGCAGCCGTATTGCGCGGCGGCCGCCGGTGAAGGCGATGGCGGCGGCCTCGTCGGACAGCCGCGCCGGGTCGCGCTTCAGCGCATCGCCCGTCAGTTCCGCCACACGGAACGGGTCGCTCAGGCTCTCGGCGGCGGAAACCACCGCCGCGTCCGCCCGCTCGCGCACGAGACCGGCATCGGGACCGTAGACCAGGATGGCGCGAACCGCGGCGTCGGGCTTGCGGACGAAGCGGTCGGCCTGCCCGGCCTGGACCTTCATGGCGACTGGTTACGCGCGCGATCGAAGAAGATGCCCAACCGCGCGCGGATCGCCTCGCTGTTCTCGCGCAGCGCCCGCTCGGTCGCATCCTCTTCCGCCACCAGATTGGCGTAGTCGGAATCGATCAGGTTGAAGCTGTTGATGGACCGTGCCGACCCTTTGAAGAGAATCTCGCGGTTGTCGGCGCGCTGCAGGACATAGCGCGAGACCAGCGTGAGTTTTGCGCGTGTCGCAACCTCGGTGATCTCGAGGCCCAACTCCTCACGCGACACTTCGTTCTCGATCGCCAGCGTGTAGAGCGGCGTTCCGGGCACGCCCTGCGGGTTCAGACGGTCGAGCAGCATGTTGTACATCTTCTGGCCGACCCGGTCGCGAATGGGCTGGACCTTGATCTG
>JBFWNZ010000421.1:0-2958 GCA_050250795.1 Alphaproteobacteria bacterium
GATCCTCGAAACCCAAATGGCGCAGCCGCCCTGCCTCTTCGGGCTTCTGGCTGAGCGACAGGTTCACCATCTTGCTGCGGAACAGCGCATAGGTGTTCGGCACGATGACGCACGGCGCAAATCCCAATCTGTCCTGCGTTTCCGCGATGGCAGCGTCCAGGTTCGCGACCGACAAGGCAACATGAATGATCCGCATGGCGTCTCCCCTCCAAAGGGCGGCATGTAGCCGCCTCGTTTATGTATCCAACCTTAATCCCGAACGCGGACGCCGCGCCATCTGGCACAGCGGATGCAAGCCGTCTTGCGGCTTCAGTGCCAATATGGCACCCGGAAGCCCGACCGAGCGGAGAGACCGATGACCCAGACCGTTCTCATCACCGGCGGCGCCGGCTATGTCGGCAGCCTACTGACGCCGCAATTGCTGTCCGAGGGCTACCGGGTCGTCGTCTACGACACGCTGTGGTACGGATGCGACTTCCTGCCGCGCCACCCTAACCTGATCGTTCTGGAAGGCGATATCCGGCAGACGGAAGCCTTCCGCAGCGCGTGTGCGGGGGTGGACGCCGTCATCCACCTCGCCTGCATCTCGAACGATCCGAGTTTCGAACTGGACGAGCGGCTGAGTACCAGCATCAACCTGGACTGCTTCGAGCCGATGGTCGTCGCCGCGAAAGAGAGCGGCGTGCGCCGCTTCATCTACGCCTCGACCAGCTCGGTCTATGGCGTCAGCGAGGCTCCGGACGTGACCGAGGACCATCCGCTGGTCCCCCTCACCCTCTACAACAAGTACAAGGGTATGTGCGAACCGCTGCTGTTCCGGCATGTCGGCGATGGCTTCGTCGGCGTGACCGTCCGCCCGGCCACGATCTGCGGCTACGCCCCGCGCACCCGCCTCGACCTGTCGGTCAACATCCTGACCAACCTCGCCGTCAACAAGGGGCAGATCACGGTTTTCGGCGGCGCCCAGATGCGCCCGAACCTGCATATCAAGGACATCTGCAACCTCTACCGCTTTCTGTTGAAGGCCCCGGCGGAAAAGATCCAGGGCGAGACCTTCAACGCCGGCTACCAGAACCACACCATCGCCGAGATCGCAGACATGGTGAAACGGGTGGTGGAAGCCGAGTTTCCCGACCGGCCGCCGGTGGAGATCGTCACCACGCCGTCCAACGATCCGCGCAGCTACCACATCAATTCGGACAAGATCACGCGCGTTCTGGATTGGCGCCCCCGACACTCGGTCGAGGACGCCATCCGCGACCTGTGCCGGGCCTTCCGCGAAGGCCGCCTGCCGGACAGCCTGGACGACGACGGTTACTACAACGTCCGCACCATGAAGACCCTCAAGGTGGCATGAGCGCAAAACCCGTATCGCTCGTCACCGGGGGCCTCGGCTTTATCGGCAGCCATGCGGTGGACCGCCTGCGCGATGCCGGGCACGTCGTCCGCGTGATCGACGACCTGTCCGGTGGGCGCGAGGCCAACCTCGCCCACCGCGCGGACGATCCCGACCTGACGGTCGAGATCGGCGACATTCGCGCCCTTGCGCCCGATGCGGCACTGTTCCGCGGCGTGGAGCACGTGTTTCACTTTGCCGGCATCGGCGACATCGTACCCTCCATCGAACGGCCCGCCGAATACATGTCGGTGAATGTCCAGGGGACAGTCCAAGTCCTGGAAGGCGCCCGGCAGGCCGGAGCGAAGCGGTTCGTCTACGCCGCCTCCTCGACCTGCTATGGCCTCGCCGAGGTTCCGACGCGCGAGGATCATCCGATCCGATGCGAATATCCCTATGCGCTCAGCAAGCATCTGGGCGAGCAGGCTGCGCTCCACTGGCAGCGCGTCTATGGCCTTCCCGTCAACGTCATCCGCATCTTCAACGCCTATGGCACCCGCTCGCGCACCTCGGGTGCATATGGCGCGGTGTTCGGCGTGTTCCTGCGCCAGAAGCTGGCGGGCCAGCCCTATACCGTGGTCGGCGACGGCACGCAGCGGCGCGATTTCCTGTATGTCACGGATGTCGCAGACGCCTTTTTCCGGGCCGGCACGGCAGCCGTCGCGGGCGAAGTCTTCAATCTGGGCGCCGGCCAGCCGCAATCGGTCAACCGGCTGGTCGAACTCCTGGGAGGGCCGGCGGTCAACCTGCCTAAGCGTCCCGGCGAACCCGACTGCACCTGGGCCGATATCGGCAAGATCGGCCGGATGCTGGGCTGGTCGCCGCAGGTCAGCTTCGAAGAAGGGGTCGCCCGGGTGGTCGCGGAGATCGAATACTGGCGCAACGCGCCCCTGTGGGACCCCGCCTCCATCGCCCAGGCGACCGAAAGTTGGTTCCGGTACCTGAACCGCTGAAACGGGCTCAGCGGATCGGCGTGCCGGCCAGCCGCCGCGGCGGCAGGGCGTCGATGGAATCCACCGGATTCACATCCACCGCCACTTCCATGGACTGGGCGGCGCCACCGACGATCACGCCGCGGATCGGGCTGACATCGCCATAATCGCGCCCCCAGGCCAGCGTGATGTGCTCGTCGCGGGGTATCTTGTTGTTGGTCGGGTCCAGATCGACCCACCCCGAACCCGGACACCAGATCGACAGCCAGGCATGCGAGGCGTCGGCGCCGATCAGCTTCTGCCCTCCCGGCGGCGGATAGGTCAGCAGATAGCCGCTGACATAGCGGGCCGGAAGCCCGATCCGCCGCAGACAGGCAAGCTGGAGATGCGCGAAATCCTGGCACACGCCGCGGCGCATCCGCACGACCTCTGCGACCGGTGTCGCCAGGGTCGTCGCCGTCGGGTCGTAGGCGAATTCGCGATAGATGCGCGCGGTCAGGTCGAGCGCCGCCTCCAGGATCGGCCGGCCGGGCTGAAAACTGGGAACGACCAATGCCTCCAGATCGGCATCGGTCGCCGTGAATGGCGAGTCGAACGAGAATTCATAGGCGGCGAGCGAGTCCGGTGCCA
>JBFWNZ010000422.1:0-2951 GCA_050250795.1 Alphaproteobacteria bacterium
CAGCGACAGTTGGAACCGCAGGCCGATCTCCGCCGCGACCGGCTGCCCGGACCACATGGACGTCCCGAAATCGAAGGTCAGGACACCGCGCATGAAGGCCAGGAACTGAAGCCACAACGGGTCGTCCAGCCCGAGCCGCTGGCGGCAGGCGGCAAGCTGGACCTCGTCGACGAAGGCACCCGTCCCGCCCAGGCGCAGCAGGCAGACATCGCCCGGAACCGCCCGCATCAGCAGGAACACCAGCACCGCCGCCCCCAGCAGCGTCGGCACCGTCAGCAGGATGCGCTTGACCGCGTATCGGTACATGGACGCGGCCCCCCGCCGCCCCGGCCTATACCGCCGCTATGGCGTGTCGGCGCATTTGCCGCCGACGCACCACACCGCTTCCAGGCCCTGGTTGATGTAATGGCTGGGCGAGACGGTCCAGCCCTTCACATAGGAACGGTGCGGCACGATGCGATACCACCACAGGCTGACGAAATTATGCGCCCCCTCGTCCATCGTATAGTTCTCGTAGGCCCGCATCTTGACGCGCTGCTTCGCCGGGTCGGTCTCTCGCAGCATCGCCTCGTACAGCTCGTCCGATTTGCGGTCGATAAACTGGCCGTACTGGATGCTGGTGGCATCCTCGGAGATGTATTTGGCGGTATCGGCCGGCGGATTGGCGACCGACTGGCAGTTGAAGTCGAGCGCCACATCGAACCGCTTCTTGGTCCGCAGATTGTCATAGAAGGCCGCGCTCGGCTCGACCAGTTGCTCGGCATCGAGGCCGATGGCCTTCCACTGGTCCACCAGCCAGGTGCCGACGATACGGTAGGGCTGATCGACCGCACGGTTCGCCAGCACGATCTTGTGCCCCTCGGGCACGCCCGCCTTGCGCAGCAGTTCGCGCGCCGTCTCGCGCGATTTCTTCAGGTCCGGCCAATAGCCCGCGACCTTCTCCAGCTCCTCCTTCGTCGCCGCCAGCGGATGATGCGGATAGACGATGCCGCCGACGGTCCGCACGACGGCAATCTGCGACAGGTATTTCGAGCCGCCCCACCGGTCGATGGCCAGGGTCAGGGCGCGCCGCGCGTCGGGATTGTCGAGATAGGGCGCCTTGTGGTTCGGCGTGATCGTCAGCAGGCAGTTCCAGTCGCTCTCCTGCACCGTGATCTTGTCGCCCAGCGCCTGGACCAGTTCGTCGCGCGACTTCGGCGCGAAACCCCGGAACTCGATCCCGGCACGGTCGCCGCGGATGGCCTGGATCCGAACCGCCTCCTTCTCCGCGATGATCGAGCGGAAGCCGTCCAGATAGGGCAGCGGCTTGCCGTCGGCGCCCATCTCGTACCAGTCGGGATTGCGCTTGCCGGAGACGAAGGCCCCGGTCTGGTATTCGGTGAAGATGAAGGGCCCCGACCCCAGCACGTTGCCGGCGAAGAAGGCCGGATCCTTGTCGATGATCGCCTTGGGATAGATGCTGTTATAGGGCATCGCCAGGGCCGGCAGGAACGCGGTCGACGGGAATTTCAACTTGATGATCAGCGTCTCGTCGTCCGGCGCGGTCGCACCGTCCACCATCGAAAAGAAGGCGCGCCGGGCGCTGGGTCCGCGCTCGGGCGGGTCCACCATCTTGTTGATCGACGCGGCCACGTCATGGGCCGTGACGCGGCTGCCCAGCACGGCCTTGATGTCGGCACGGGTCAGCCGATCGCCCAGCGCCGCCGACACCTCCGCATCCGTCGCCTGGTCCAGCGTCCTGCCGTTCGGCAGATAGAATTCGCCCTGCCAGCGCGCATCCTTGCGGATGGCGAAGGTATAGGTCGTGCCCTCGTCGGTCGGCTCCGGCACCGGTCCCGCGCACAGGTCGCACACGAAATCCGTGGTCGACTGGAGATTCGCCGGATTGAGGCGGATCAGCAGGCTGTAGAAGGGCCGGACCGGATGCACGGTGCCGAAGGTCGTCTCGCGATGCATATCCAGCGACGGAATTTCCGAGCCGACCACATAGGTCAAGGTGCCGCCGCGCGCCGGCATCTCGGGATCGGCCGCCCAAGCCGTGCCGGCCGCGAGCAGGGCCGCGGCGACATATCCGGGCATCCATCGCATCATCACAGGCAACTCCTTCTCATGGCCGGTCCGGCGTGGGCCGCGGACCGGCAGCGGGCGTAACAGAGGATTTAAGTCTCGGGACAGGCAAGCCAATGGGCGGGAGCGGCTTCGGCGAAGCGCGGCACGTCGCGCCGACAGGCCGGAACCGCGATCGAACAACGGGGATGGAACACGCATCCCGGCGGCGGATTCAGGGCGCTGGGAACCTCGCCCTGGATCGTGCGGTGCCGGCGTGCGGCCTCGACCGCCGGGTCGGGAACCGGCACGGCATCGAGCAGCAGCTGCGTATAGGGGTGGCGGGGCGCCTCGAACAGCGTCTCGGTTTCCGCCAGTTCGACAAGCTTGCCGAGATACATCACCGCGACCCGGTCGCAGATATGGCGCACCACGCCCAGATCGTGGGAGATGAACAGATAGGTCAGCCCCAGGGACTCGCGCAGATCCTCCAGCAGGTTGATGACCTGCGCCTGGATCGACACGTCGAGTGCCGAGACGGCCTCGTCGCAGACGATGAATTCGGGCTCCAGGGCCAGGGCGCGTGCGATGCCGACCCGCTGGCGCTGACCGCCGCTCAACTCATGCGGATAGCGCCCTGCGTGCACGGCGGAGAGCCCCACACGGTCGAGCAGTTCGTCCACGCGCCGCCGCCTGGCGCGGACATCCGGCAGAATCCGGTGCACCTGCATCGGCTCGGCCAGGATCGCGCCCACGGTCATGCGGGGATTGAGCGAACTGTAAGGGTCCTGGAAGACGACCTGGACCCGCTGCCGGTAGCGGATCGGGGCGTCGCGCCGCAGCGTCGCCAGATCGACGCCGCCATACCGGACGCTGCCGCCCGTCAGCCGCTCCAGTTGCAGGAT
>JBFWNZ010000423.1:0-2940 GCA_050250795.1 Alphaproteobacteria bacterium
GGCGATGCATGCCTACGCCCAGCAGGCCGGCAACTGGACGTTCGAGCACCTGAACACGTTCCTCACCGACCCGAAGGGCACGGTGCCGGGCACCAAGATGGCCTTCGCCGGGCTGAAGAACGACGCAGAACGCGCCAACGTGATCGCGTATCTGCGCACGCTATCCGACAGCCCCGCGCCGTTGCCGGAGGCGACCGTCACCGAGGCGCCCGCCGGCACCGACGTCGCCTCCGCCGAGGGCGGCGCGCCGGAAGGTGCGGCGACGCCGGAAGGCACGGCAGCGCCGGTCGCCGGCGAGCAGGCGGGCACGGCCCCTGCCGCCCCGGCGGAGCCCGCGACGAGCGGGCAGACCGTCTCGACGGCGGAAGGCGATCAGCCGGCGGATGCCGGGCAGCAGCCGCCGGCGGCCGAAGGCGCGGCGCCCGCAGCCGGCCAGGCTCCGGCGACCGAGGCCCCGGCAGCCCAAGCCCCTGCAGCCCAGGCACCGGCAGCCCAAGCTCCGGCAACCCAAGCTCCCGCGGCCCAGGCACCGGCAGCTCAGGCACCGGCAGCCCAGGCACCCGCAGCTCCGGCACCGGCCGCGACGGCCGAGGGCACGCAAGCCGCGCAGCCGCAGGCACCGGCCGCGGCCGCTCCGGCGGAGGGCGCTGCGAGTTCGCAGGCACCGGCGGGAGCCGCTCCGAGCGAAGCGCAGACCGCCCAGACGGAAGCCCCGGCGGCATCCGCCGGAGCCGCGCCCGCCGCGGGCGCGCAGGCGGAGGCGCCTGCCGCGGCGGCACCGGCCGCAGGCGCGGCCGGCGCAGGCGATCCGGTGAAGGGCGAAGCCTTCGCGAAGCGCTGCGTCGTCTGCCACAGCTTCGATGAAGGCGGCGCCAACAAGGTCGGCCCGCACCTCCACGACGTCTTTGGCCGCCATGTCGCGTCGGTCGCCGACTTCAACTATTCGGAGGCCATGAAGACCTTCTCCGAAGGCGGCAGCAAGGTCTGGGACGAGGCCAATCTCGATACCTTCCTCTCCGACCCGCGCGGCGTCGTGCCCGGCACCAAGATGGTCTTCCCCGGCATCAAGGCGGAAGCGGACCGGCAGAACGTCATCGCCTACCTGAAATCGCTCGGCGGCTAAGCACCGGCACGGCCGCCGCGCGCCGAGCGCCTTTTCCGCTTAACTTTTCGTCATTTGCGTTTGGGCGCATGCGGGCGGAGCCGCATTCGGCTATAGACGGACCGTAGCCCGCGACGGAGGCCGTCGCTGACGGGTCAGCCTGTGCCGATGCGACTCATTCTCGCCGCCCTCCTTCTCCTCATCGGCGCCGCTGCAGGCGCGGCGCAGGAGCCCGTCTGGCACCATGCGACGTCGCTGATCGAAGCGCCGAAATACCCGCCCGACTTCAAGCATTTCGACTACGTCGACCCGCAGGCGCCGAAGGGCGGCGTGGTGCGGCTCTCCGACACCGGGGGCTTCGACACGCTGAACCCGATCCTCGCGAAGGGAAACCCGGCGCCCGGCATCGGGCTCGTCTACGAGACGCTGATGACCTCCTCGCTCGACGAGGTCTCCACCATGTATGGCCTGATCGCGGAGGCCATGCGCTATCCCGACGACTATTCGTCCGTGACCTTCCGGCTGCGGCCGGAGGCGAAGTGGCAGGACGGCGAGCCGATCACGCCGGAGGACGTCGTCTGGTCGTTCCAGAAGCTGATCGAGCTGAACCCGCCGCAGAAGTTCTACTACCAGCACGTGACCAAGGCGGAGGTGAGCGGCGAGCACGAGGTGACCTTCAGCTTTGACCAGACCGGCAACCGCGAGCTGCCGCACATCGTGGGGCAGCTTCTCGTGCTGCCGAAGCACTGGTGGGAGGGGAAGGACGCGCGCGGGCGCCAGCGCAGCATCGCCAACGCGACGCTCGAGCCGCCGCTCGGCTCGGGCCCCTACCGGGTGGACCGCGTGGTGCCCGGCAAGACCATCTCCTACCGCCGCGTCGACGACTACTGGGCAAAGGCGCTGCCGGTCGCCATCGGGACCAACAACTTCGACGAGATCCGCTACGAGGTGTTCCTCGACGACACGGTGGAGTTCGAGGCCTTCAAGGCGGACGTCTTCGACTGGCGCAGCGAGAACTCGGCGAAGCGCTGGGCGACGCAATACGACTTCCCCGCCGTCAGGAAGGGCTATGTCGTCAAGGAGCAGCTCGACAACGAGTACCACGATAACGGCATCATGGTCGGCTTCATCCCGAACCTCAGGCGCGATCTCTTCAAGGACGTGCGCGTCCGCCGCGCGCTCAACGCCGCCTTCGATTTCGAGACGCTGAAGCGCACGCTGTTCTTCGGCCAGTACGAGCGGATCGACAGCTTTTTCTACGGCACCGACCTTGCGGCGAAGGGCCTGCCGAGCGGCGAGGAGCTGGCGATCCTCGAGACGGTCCGGGACAAGGTGCCGCCGGAGGTCTTCACCACGCCCTACAAGAACCCCGTCGGCGGCGATCCGGCGCGCGAGCGGGAGAACCTGCGGCAGGCGCTCGGGCTGCTGCAGCAGGCCGGCTACCACCTGGAGGGGCAGCGGCTCGTCGACGCGCACGGCCGGCAGTTCTCCTTCGAGCTGATCCTCAACGGCCCGACCATCGAGGCCGTCGCCCTCGCCTACCAGGCGAGCCTGCGCAAGATCGGCATCGATATGCAGGTGCGCTCGATCGACACGCCGCAATGGATCAACCGCGTGCGCTCGCACGATTTCGACATGATCTATACCGGCTGGCCGCAGTCGCTCTCGCCGGGCAACGAGCAGCGCGACTTCTGGGGCTCCGGCGCGGCCGACAGCGATAGCGCGCGCAACTATGCCGGCATCAAGGACCCGGCGGTCGACGCGCTCATCGAGCGGGTCGTGCTCGCGAGGGACCGGCCGGAGCTCGAGGCCGCGACGCGCGCGCTCGACCGCGTCCT
>JBFWNZ010000424.1:0-2916 GCA_050250795.1 Alphaproteobacteria bacterium
CAGGAACACCCGGCGGATACAACGCTCGTGCAGATACCCCGCCAGGCCCGTGGCTGTCGTACGGTCGTTCTCGAAGAAGGCGGAGTAGGAATCGATCTCGGGCCGGATTCCCTTGCGCAGGACCATGCCGGCGCGCTCGACGACCAGATCGCGATGGAAATCGGCACCCGGCGTCCCCCGGACGCAGTGGTCCGGCCACAGGATCTGCGCGCCGTAATCCAGCATCGCGACATCGAACGGCGCACGTCCGGCATGCGCCGAGGCAAAGGAACGGTGGTCGGGCGCATGCCAGTCCTGGGTCAGGACGACATGCCGGAATCGGGACATCAGCGCGTTGACGGTGGGCACCACGGCCTCGCCCTCCGGCACTGCCAGCGCGCCGCCGGAACAGAAGTCGTTCTGGACGTCCACCACCAGCAGGACATCCGATGGGCAGATTGGCGAATGGCTCGGCATCGGTCGGTTCCCCGCATCGTCTTCCGCGATTATAGGGCCTTGGCGCGGCACATCGGAACCGCCCGGCCCCCTGGCGGGTTCGTCGTGGCGGCCCGCTCGAAACGACCTGACGCCCCTTACGGAAACTCCACGATGGTGCGGATCGCCTCGCCGCGGCGCAGCCGGTCGAAGCCTTCGTTGATCTCGTCCAGCGTCAGCCGTCCCGAGATCAGCGAGTCCAGATCGAGCCTGCCGTCCAGATAAGCCTGCGCCATCATCGGGAAATCCCGGTGCGGCCGCGCGCCGCCATAAGAGGACCGCACGATCCGCCGTTCGCCCATCAGCGATCCCCAGCGGAAGCCGACCTCGCGGTCGACATTCACCTTGCCCAGCCAGACCACTTGGCCGCCCTGACGCAGGATTTCGACCGAGGTGCGGAATACAGCCTCCGATCCTGCCGCCTCCAGCACGACATCCGCGCCGCGGCCCGAGGTCATCGCCTTGACCCGCGCGACGGTATCCTCCGTCCGCGCGTTCACCGTCGCCGTCGCGCCCATCGACCGCGCGACCGCGAGCTTCGCGTCGTCGAGATCGATGGCGATGATCTGCCCTGCCCCGGCGAGGCGGGCGCCCTGGACCGCCGCCAGACCGATGGCGCCGCAGCCCAGCACGGCGACGCTGTCGCCCCAGCGGACTTTTGCGACGTTGATGGCCCCGCCGATGCCGGTCATCACACCGCATCCCAGCAGGCAGGCGCGGTCGAAGGGCAGGTCGGCCGGCATCTTCACCGCCGATTGCTGCGGCACCACGCAGTATTCGGCAAAGCCGCCGAGATACATCAGGACGTTGACCGGCTTGCCGTCGAGGGTCAGCGGGTGACGGCCGTCGAAATGCGATCCCTTGGCGCGCCCTTTCGAATAGGGCTCACACAGAATCGGCTCATCCCGTTCGCAGTGATAGCAGGTGCCGCAATGCGGGTTCCAATGCAGCGCCACAGGGTCGCCGACCGCAAGCTTCGATACCCCCGCGCCCGCCGCCGCGACTTCGCCCGCGGCCTCATGTCCCAGGATCATCGGCATGGGATAGCGAAGCTCGCCGGTCATCACCTCCAAATCGGTGTGGCAGATGCTGGCCGCACGGATTCGGACCAGCACATCGTCGGGCGCGAGCGGTCCGCATTCGACGGTTCGGATGGCGAGCGGTTCGCCGGGTGCATGCAGAACAGCGGCGCGGAACTGCATCGGCGGCCTCGTCAGACGCTGGTATGGGCGGGAGCGCCCTTCACGTCCTTGTAAAGCACCGACTGGCGCAGGGCCATGATGCGCTTGTGCTCGGCACGGGCTGCCGCATCCATGTCCGCTTTCGGCGGCGTCTCGTGCACGAAGTGGTCATAGCGATCTTCGCCGCGTACAAGCAGGGCGGAATCTTTCGCGCCTTTGAGTTGCCGGACATGCGGTGCGATATAGCGGACGGCCAGTCCGATCCGCCGGTCGTTCGACCGGTTCGGCTCCGACGCATGCGCAAGCATGATGTTGTGAAGCGAGATTTCCCCTGGCTCCAGCGCCATCAGAACGGCGTCGTTCTCGTCGACCGAAACGGCGATTTCCTGCCCGCGGGTCAGCAGGTTCTCCTTCGCGAGCGTGTCGTGATGCGGCAGCTGCGGCCATTTGTGGCTGCCGGGGATAACCTTCATCGCGCCGCTTTCCTCGGTCGCCGGCGACAACGCGATCCACGCCGTCACCACATCCGGCTTGTCGAGGCCCCAATAGGTCGAATCCTGATGCCAGGAGACATAGGACGGATTCCTCGCCTCTTTCACGAACAGCGAACAGCCCCAGACCATCAGATCGGGCCCCATCACATCCTCGACCGCATCGAGGATGCGGGGATGCATCGCCAGTTCGGCGGCCCAGGTCTGCAGCAGATACAGCTTCTGGCCTTTCGACAGTTCGTACCAGCCGCCATGGGCTTGCTCATAGGCCTCGAAGCGGCGTCGGTAGGTCGCGGCCGTTGCCGCATCCATGACCCTGATCGGCGCGACAAAGCCAGTATCTGCATACTGTGCGATGTCGCGGCCGCCGAGAATCTTGCCCATCTGATTCCTCCGATGATGTGTCGGTTGAGCCCCGTTCATTTTCTTTGGAGCCTAGGTCTCGATTTCAGAACGGACAAATGATAGCTTTTGAAGACTAAGTTGAATTTATTTCATGAAATGACATGGACCTGCCTCCTTTCGCTTCTTTGCGCGCATTCGAGGCCGTCGCCCGCAGTGCCAGCGTCAAGGCTGCGGCGCTGGAGCTGCATGTCACCGCGAGCGCGGTCAGCCATCAGATACAGAATCTGGAATCCGATCTCGGCCTGCGGCTGTTCCACCGTGTGAACCGGCGGCTTGTGCTGACGGATGCGGGAGAGGTCTATCGGTCGAAGGTACAGCCGGCCTTTGCCGCGCTGCGCCAAGCCACGGCGGAGATGAGTGCGCGC
>JBFWNZ010000425.1:0-2907 GCA_050250795.1 Alphaproteobacteria bacterium
AACTGCAATCCGACAAATCCAAGCAGGCCGAGAACTTCCGCAAGCTCGTGCTGGCGATGTCGCAGGACATCCGCGTCCTGATCGTCAAGCTGGCCGACCGGCTGCACAACATGCGGACGCTGCACCACGTCCGCAATCCCGACAAGCGGCGCCGGATCGCGCGCGAGACGATGGACATCTATGCGCCGCTGGCCGAGCGCATCGGTATCCGCGACTGGCGCGAGGAACTGGAAGATCTGGCCTTCGCGGAACTGAACCCGGATGCGCGGGCGTCCATCTTGGCGCGGCTGGACTTCCTGCGGCGGCGCGGCGGCAACCTGGTCGCCCGCATCATCGACGAGATGCGCGACACGCTGGCAAAGCATGGTGTGACGGCCGAGGTGTCGGGGCGCGAGAAGACGCCCTATTCGATCTGGCGCAAGATGCAGCGCAAGAATATCGGCTTCGAGCAACTGGCCGACATCATGGCGTTCCGCATCGTCGTCGATACGGCGCCCGAGTGCTATCAGGCGCTCGGTGTCGCCCACAGCGCCTATCGCGTCGTGCCGGGCCGGTTCAAGGACTTCATCTCGATCCCCAAGCCGAACGGTTACCGCTCGATCCACACCGGGGTGATCGGGCCGGAGAACCAGCGCATCGAATTGCAGATCCGCACCCGTGAGATGCATGAGGTGGCGGAACTGGGCGTGGCCGCGCACTGGCAGTACAAGCAGGGCGTCCCGAGCACCGAGGGCAAGCAGTATCGCTGGCTGCGCGAGTTGCTGGAAATCCTGGAGAACGCCGCCGGGCCGGAAGATTTCCTCGAGCATACGCGGCTCGAGATGTTCGCCGACCAGGTGTTCTGCTTCTCGCCGCGCGGCGACCTCTATGCGCTGCCCGTCGGGGCGACGCCCGTCGACTTCGCCTATGCCGTCCATACCGAGATCGGCAACACCTGCGTCGGCGCCAAGGTCAACGGGCGCATGGTGCCGCTGCGCAACCAGCTGAAGAACGGCGACCAGGTCGAGATCATCACCTCGAAGGCGCAGACGCCGTCGCCGACCTGGGAAAGCTTCGTCGTCACCGGCAAGGCGCGGGCCTGCATCCGCCGCTACATCCACCAGCAGCAGCGCCAGGAATATGTCAGCCTGGGCCGCGAGATCGTGGAGAAGGCGTTCCGGCAGGGCGGCTACGAACTGTCGCAGAAGGCGCTGCGCGGCGTGCTCAAGCGCTTCAAGGCCGAGACGGTCGACGACATCTTCTTCCAGGCCGGGCAGGGCCAGATCACCGGCGCCGAGATCCTGACCGCGGTCTATCCGGGCATCAAGGACGGCACCAGGCCGCAAAAGGTCGTGCCGATCAGCCGCGCCAAGGTGAAGCAGGGCCGCGGTCATCCCATTGCGATCAAGGGGTTGATCCCCGGCATGGCGATGCATTTCGCGGGCTGCTGCCATCCGCTGCCCGGCGACCGCATCGTGGGTATCGTGACCACCGGCAAGGGCGTGACGATCCACACCATCGACTGCGAAACGTTGGAAAGCTTCGTCGACATGCCGGAACGCTGGCTCGACGTGGCGTGGAACCTGGATCAGGAGAGCGGCTCGCTGGTGGTGGGCCGCGTTCATGTCGTTCTGGCCAACGAGCCGGGTGCGCTCGGCACCCTGACCAGCGTCATCGGCCGCGACGGCGGCAACATCACGAATCTGAAGATCACCAACCGGTCGGTCGAATTCTTCGAAATGTTGATCGACATCGAGGTGATGGACGTAAAGCATATGACCAACATCATCGCCGCCCTGCGTGCGACGGCGGTGGTGAGTTCGGTGGAGCGGGCACGCGGCTGACGGCCGTGACCACGGGGGTGGGCAATGTTTCGTCGTCGTACCCGGCGCGGCCGTTGGCGGCGCCTGCGCGAGTTGTTGTGGCCGTCCAGCGGTTGGCGGCGCTCGTCCCGCTACATGATGCATCGGATCGGGCGGCTGCCGGGGACGCCCTACAGCATTGCGGCCGGCTTCGCGGCCGGCGCCGCCGTGTCCTTCACACCGCTGGTGGGGTTCCATTTCTGTCTCGGCGCCCTGGTGGCGTGGATGACCCGGGGCAACATCGTGGCCTCGATGATCGGGACCGCGGTCGGCAACCCCTGGACCTTTCCCTTCATCTGGGTGGCCACGTACAAGTTCGGAAGCTGGCTCGGCATCGCACCTTCGTATGCGGAGATCCGCAGTTCCGCATTCGCGGCCGGCGGGCATCACGGGATTGATTTCCCGGCCTTGTTCGCGGCGATGGTCGATGCCTCGATGCGCGGCGATTTCGGCTATCTCTTCCATCATATCTGGCCGATCTGGCTGCCGATGTTCGTGGGCTCGCTGCCCTTCGCCGCCCTGGCCTGGCCGGCTTTCTTCCTGCCGCTGAAACCCATGGTTGCCGCCTATCAGCACCGCCGCATCGCCCGCCGCCTGCGCCAGCGCCAGCAGGCGGAACTGGAACTGCGCGAGGGCATTCGCGAGCAGGATCGCACGGGCATCTGAGCGGCGATCCATCCCTTGCCGCCGGTACGGCGAGGCGGATATGAACATAGCCGTGCCGCCGCCGTCATGGCGGCACGTTGCAACGGCCGCCGTCCAGGATCGCAGCAGGCATGTTCCGTCGCCGCCGGCAACCGCCTCTTGTCCAGCGTCTATTCAATATCGTCTGGCCGTCCATCGGCTGGCGGCGGTCCGGACGGTATCTGTGGCTTCGGCTTCAGCGGATGCCGGCCTCGCCCTACAGCATCGCATCCGGTTTTGCCTGCGGCGCTGCGATCTCGGTCACGCCGCTTCTGGGCATGCAGTTCCTGTTGAGCGCCATCTGGGCCCTGGCCATCCGGGGCAACGTCCTGGCCGCGGCGATCGGCACCTTCCTGCTCAATCCGTGGACGATGGGACCCAT
>JBFWNZ010000426.1:0-2881 GCA_050250795.1 Alphaproteobacteria bacterium
GCGCATCGCGCATTGGAGGCATAGCGGAAGCGTCGTTCCTCCTTAATACTGTCTCGCCTGCGAGAGACGGAGGGCAGGGGTGTGCCGACGGGAACGCATCGCTTTGCCGAGGACCCGCGCAACGCGGATATTCTGATCTACGTCAACGGCGCCCTGGTGCCGCGCGCCCAGGCGATGGTGTCGGTATTCGACAGCGGCTTCATCCTGGGCGACGGCGTCTGGGAAGGCTTGCGCCTGCATAACGGGCGCTTGGCCTTTCTGGACGAGCATCTGGACCGCCTGTATGAGGGCGCCCGCGCGATCGACCTGGATATCGGCCTCAGCCCGGCCGAAATGACCGACGCGGTCATGCGGACGGTCGCGGCAAACGGCATGGACAGCGGCGTCCATATCCGGCTGATGGTCACCCGCGGCCTCAAGGTCACGCCCTATCAGCACCCGCGCGCCTCCATCGGCCCGGCCACCGTCGTCATTATCCCGGAATACAAGATCGCCGATCCGGCGGTTGCCCGGCAGGGCATCCGTCTGTTCACCGTCCATGTCCGACGCGGCGCGCCCGACGTGCAGGACCCGCGCTGGAACAGCCACAGCAAGCTCAACTGCATCGCAGCCTGCATCCAGGCCGACAAGGCCGGCGCCGACGAGGCGCTGATGCTCGACCCGCACGGCTTCGTCGCGACCTGCAATTCGACCCATTTCTTCATTCTGCGCCGCGGCGAGGTCTGGACTTCGACCGGGCGCTACTGCCTGCACGGCATCACACGCGCCAACATCCTGGCGCTGTCGCGTGCGAACGGATTGGGCGGACGCGAACTGGATTTCTCCTTGACGGATGTCTATTCGGCGGAAGAAGCATTCGTGACTGGAACCTTCGCCGGCGTGACCCCCGTCATCGAGGTCGACGGACGGCGCATCGGATCGGGAGAACGCGGCCCCGTGACCGAACGCTTGCAGACCCTCTATCGCGACTTGCTGGACCGGCTGTGCCCCTCGACGAGCGCATCGATGGACGGCCGATGAACACGCCCGGAGACGTCATCCGGATCGCCATGTGGTCGGGCCCCCGCAACATCTCGACCGCCATGATGCGGGCCTGGAGCAGCCGCCACGACACCGTCGTGACCGACGAACCCCTCTATTCCTATTACCTGCGCAGCACGAATCTGGACCATCCCGGACGCGAAGAAATTATCGCCGCCTACGATGCCGACTGGCAAAGCGTGATCCGAACTCTGACCGGGGCACCGCCCGAGCCGAAACCCATCTGGTTCCAGAAGCATATGACGCACCATCTGCTGCCGGAGGTCTCGCGCGACTGGATCGCACGGATGCGGAACTGCTTCCTGATCCGGGAACCGCGCGATGTGCTCGCCTCATACAGTTCGGTCCGCGCCCAGCCGACGCTGGAAGACCTCGGTCTTCCACAGCAGGTCGAGATATTCGAGCATGTCCGACGCACGACCGGGACGGTCCCGCCCGTGATGGATGCGCGCGACGTGCTTCTGAATCCGCGCAGCATTCTCCAGCAGCTATGCGAGCGGCTGGACGTTCCGTTCACCGGGCTGATGCTGTCCTGGGCCCCGGGGCGGCGTAAAAGCGACGGCATATGGGCCGAATACTGGTACCGCACGGCGGAGAATTCGACCGGCTTCATCCCATACAAGCCACGAACCCGTCCGCTGGCGCCGCATCTGGAAGAGCTGGCCCTCCGATGCGATCCCTACTACCAGGCCTTGGCGGAATACCGTCTCCGATCCGCCGGCTGAGCATCCTGTCGCAGGCAGGATCGGAATCGGACGAATCGGACGCCGGCCGGATTTAACCGAGTTGGCCGTCGCGCCGCATCGCGATACTCTTGAGTCGCTGCCGCGATGGCGATCGGACAAGGTCGAAGGGAAAGGGCTGATTGGGCGCATGGAGTATTTCACCCAGCAGCTCATCAACGGGGCCACCCTCGGCGCGATCTACGGCCTCATCGCCATCGGCTACACGATGGTCTACGGCATTGTCGGCATGATCAATTTCGCCCATGGCGAAATCTTCATGATCGGCGCCTTCATCGCCGTCATCACCTACATGATCCTGCAGACGCTGGGCCTTTCGCTGGTGCCGGTCGCATTGTTGATGATGCTGATGGTCTCGATGCTACTGACCGCCTTCTACGGGTGGACGCTGGAGCGGGTGGCCTATCGACCCTTGCGGTCATCGCCGCGTCTGGCGGCCCTGATCACCGCCATCGGCATGTCGATCTTCCTGCAGAACTACGTGCAGCTCCTCCAGGGCGCGCGGGTCAAGCCGCTCCCGCCGCTGATCACCGGCGGCTTCGAGGTCATGCAACACGGCGAATACGCGGTGACGATCAGCTATCTGCAGATTTTCATCATGCTGCTGACGGTCGCCCTGATGGCCGGATTTTCCCTGCTGATCGCGCGGACGGCACTGGGCCGCGCGCAGCGCGCCTGCGAGCAGGACCGGACGATGGCCGCGCTGATCGGCGTGGATGTCGACCGGACCATCGCGCTAACCTTCGTCATGGGGGCTGCGCTCGCGGCCGTCGCCGGTGTCATGTTCGTGCTCTACTACGGCGTGATCGATTTCTTTATCGGCTTCCAGGCCGGAATCAAGGCGTTCACCGCCGCGGTCCTGGGCGGCATCGGCTCGCTTCCCGGTGCGATGCTGGGCGGCCTGCTGATCGGCCTGATCGAAGCGTTCTGGTCGGGCTATTTCTCGGTCGAGTACAAGGATGTCGCCGCGTTCTCCATTCTCGTTCTGGTCCTGATCTTCCGTCCGACGGGCCTGCTCGGCAAACCCGATATCGAGAAGGTATGAGACGAGGAATGGCGGACGCCGCGTCAGCCCCCGCATCCCCTGACGTCCCCTG
>JBFWNZ010000427.1:0-2873 GCA_050250795.1 Alphaproteobacteria bacterium
TGCCGAAGGGTCCGCCGTCGGACAGCGCGGCACGGCCGCCGCGATGCGCCTCCACCCGCGCCGCCATCGCCGCCGCGTCGTCGCAATAGATAAGGCTGTAGAGACGTTCGCCGGCACGGCCGGAATCCGATTCCTCCATCTGCGCACGGTTCGCGGTCTCCAGGCGGCCGCACAGCGCCGTCATGCGCGCCATCTTCGATTCGATGACGAAGGCGGTGTCGACATTGCTCAGATGCTCGAACACGAACAGCCGGGCATCGCGCAGGATCGGCTGGGCCGCCGCGCATTGCGCCGGCTCGAACATGTTGCCGCCGGCGCCGCTGCCGCACTCCGTCACCAGCGCCAGCAGCATCAGGTCCTGGCGTTGCAGCTCCACCTCGATCAGCTGGGCCAGGCCACGCAGCCGGGCCGCCTCGGCATCGCGCTCGACCTGATAGGTGCCCAGCACCAGCGACAGGAACGCGCCGCCGTACCAGACGAAGTCGATGGCCCGCCAGAACCGCTTGCGCCCGCGCATCCAGGGCCAGAGCACGAGATGCCAGAACAGCGCGGCCAGCGCGAAGGCGGACAGGATCAGCGTGGCGTCGTTGTGCGGCTCGCCGGACAGGCCATGGCCGATCGCGCTGCCGATCGCACCGAGCGCATTCCCCACCGCTTCGACCGCCGCGTCCATGCCGTCCTCCGCCTGCCCCGCCGGTAGCGGGATATTGCCGTATCGTTACAGGATGGCGACGGCCGTCGATATAGCCGCCGCCCGGGTCCGAACGCGGCTGGCCAAGACTCCCGCCCGCATGCCAATATCGCGCGAAACCGCGCGCCGGCAGTGCGCGGACCTGCAACAGTCGTACCGGTTGGAAAGCCTGCTCGAGATGGAGAACAGTCGCATTACGGAGGCGGAAGCCCTCCAATTCCACGTCAACGGGAAGCCCGGCAAGATCGAGATCACGCCGACCAAGCCCCTGACCACCCAGCGCGACCTGTCGCTGGCCTACTCGCCGGGCGTCGCCTATCCCTGCCTCGTCATCGAACGCGAACCGGAGACGGCCTACGACTACACCGCCAAGGGCAATCTGGTCGCGGTCATCTCCAACGGCACCGCCGTGCTCGGCCTCGGCAATATCGGCGCCCTGGCGTCGAAGCCGGTGATGGAGGGCAAGTCGGTCCTGTTCAAGCGGTTCGCCGATGTCGACTCCATGGACATCGAGGTCGACTCGACGAATGTGGACGAGATCGTCTCGACCATCCGCGCCATCGCCGGCACCTTCGGCGGCATCAACCTTGAGGATATCGCCGCGCCCGACTGCTTCATCATCGAGCAGCGGCTGCGCGAGATGCTGGACATCCCGGTCTTCCACGACGACCAGCACGGCACCGCGATCATCGCCGCCGCCGGCCTGCTCAATGCGCTGGATATCACCGGCCGGAAGATGCGCGACATCAAGGTGGTGGTGAACGGGGCCGGCGCCTCGGCCATCGCCTGCGTCGAGCTGATGAAGTCGATGGGCGTGCCGCATGACAGCGTGACCATGTGCGACAGCCAGGGCGTGATCTACCAGGGCCGCGAGAAGGGCATGAACCAGTGGAAGTCGGCGCATGCCGTCGCCACGCAGGATCGTACGCTGGCCGAGGCGATGCGGGGCGCCGACGTGGTGCTGGGCCTGTCGGTCAAGGGCGCGATCAGCCAGGAGATGGTGAAGTCGATGGGCAAGAGCCCGATCATCTTCGCCATGGCGAACCCGGACCCCGAGATCACGCCCGAGGACGTGGCCGCGGTGCGCAGCGACGCCATCGTCGCCACCGGCCGGTCGGACTATCCGAACCAGGTCAACAACGTGCTGGGCTTCCCCTACATCTTCCGCGGCGCGCTGGACGTGCGCGCCTCGACCATCAACGACGCGATGAAGATCGCGGCCGCCAACGCCCTTGCAGCGCTGGCGCGCGAGGACGTGCCGGACGAGGTGGACGCGGCCTATGGCGGCCGGCGCCTGCGCTACGGCCCGGACTACATCATCCCCGTGCCCTTCGACCCGCGCCTGATCTCGGCGGTGCCCAGCGCGGTGGCCGAGGCGGCGATGGCCACCGGCGTCGCCCGGCGCCGGATCGAGGATATGGGCCAGTACCGCCGGACGCTGTCGGCGAAGCTCGACCCGACGGCGAACAGCCTGCAGGCGATCTTCGACGAGGTGCGGACCGATCCGCGCCGCATCGTCTTCGCCGAGGGCGAGGAGGAGCGGGTGATCCGCGCCGCCATCGCCTTCCGCGCCGCCGGCTACGGCAGGCCGGTGCTGATCGGCCGCGAGGAGCGGGTGAGGGAGACCATGGCGGCGCTGGGCGTGCCCGAGGCCGGCGACCTGGAGATCAACAACGCCCGGCTCAGCGCCCATAACAAGAAGTACGCGGACTTCCTCTATGGCCGGCTGCAGCGCAGCGGCTTCCTGCTGCGCGACTGCCAGCGGCTGGTCAACCAGGACCGCAACGTCTTCGCCGCCTGCATGGTCGCCTGCGGCGATGCCGACGCGATGGTGACCGGCACGACGCGCGCCTTCTCGGTCGCCTTCAACGAGGTGCGCCGGGTGATCGACGCCCGCGAGGATGCGACCCTCATGGGGCTGATGATCGGCATCGCGCGCGGCCGCACCGTGTTCATCGCCGACACTCATGTGCATGAGGTGCCGGACGGCGAGAAGATGGCGGATATCGCGACCCAGGCGGCGGAGTATGTGCGCCAGTTCGGCCACGAGCCGCGAGTCGCCTTCCTGTCCTTCTCGAATTTCGGCCAGCCCATGCTGCGCGGCGGCGAGCGTTGCCGCGAGGCGGTGCGCATCCTGGATTCGCGCAAGGTCAATTTCGAGTATGACGGCGAGATGCAGGCG
>JBFWNZ010000428.1:0-2870 GCA_050250795.1 Alphaproteobacteria bacterium
GGCCACCGGCAGGACGAGTTCCGACTTGGTCGTGCGGCCGCCCGGCTCGACCATCCCCGCGGTGATGACGGCGCGCAGCGGCCGGTTGCCGGGATTGGAAAGGTCGAGACGGCCGGTCGCCGTCGCCTGCCCTTCGGCATCCGACATCTCCGCATCCAGCGGCAGGAAAACCGGCTCGAACCGGTCGTCGAAGCGCCCGAACAGATATCCCTTGGCCTGGGGCAGGCTGTGCAGTTCCTCGACCTTCAGTTCCGCTTCGACCGGCAGGTCCGCGGCGGGCGCGCCATAGAGGAAGCGCCCCGACAACGTCACCGTGGCCATGTCGCCGGGCCGCAGCACGGTGTCGGGCGAGGCCAGGTCGACCGCAAGCCGTTGCGGCACGAAGTCCTGCACCTCGAATTCCGCCCGACCGACCGGCGCATCGGCGACATCGAGATACGCCTCCACGGCCCAGACGCCGCGCGCAGCGGATTTGGGCAGGTCGAGTTCCAGCGGCACCGCGCCCGCCCCTTCGGCGGCACGCGGGAAACGACCGAACTCGGTTCCGTTCGGCCGGCGCACGACCAGCGTCGTCCGCTGTCCTTCCAGGGCAAAGCCAAGCCGGTCGCGCAGCAATGCGACGACATGCGCCTGCTCGCCCGGCCGATAGACGCCGCGGTCGGCATACAGGAACGCATCGACCGGCCCCGGTGCGGGCCGTCCCTCGACCCCGCGGTCGGAGAGGTCGAAGGCCGGACGCTTCAGGTCGATCAGCGCGAAATCGCCATCGGCGTAAGCCATCGCCACGGAGGGTGTTGCACCGCCCTTGCCGCGCAGCAGGCCCGGCGCGAAACGCGCCACGCCCTCCGCATCGGTGGTGACGATGCCCAGTTCGTCATTGTTGGTCGCGATCAGCGCAAGCCTCGCCCCGGCCATCGGCGCGGCGGTGGCCAGCGAGCGCGCATGCACGGTCAGCCCGTCCGCACCGCTGAGCGCGGTCAGTCCGATATCGGTATCCACCACCCAGCGCGAGGCCACCGGGCCCCAGCGGTCCTCCTCCGGCGCCGCGCGCCGGTCGGCATTCTCGACCACGACCAGATAGGCGCCAGGCTTGCGGTCCTTGATCGCCTCGGCCAGCGGAAACTGCGTCACGACGCGCTGATTGTGGTGGCGTTCCACCGCCATGCTGCCCTGCCAGACCAGCGTGCCGCGGTCCTCCTCAAGGGATTCGACCGCGTAGCGGTAAAGACGCCCCCCGGTCCATGTCTCGCGCAGTTCGCGGGCCAACAGCCGGTCGCCGACGCGCAGCACCTTGATGCTGACCTCGGACACATTGACCGTCTCAATGGGCAGACCCGATGTGGTCCGGCGCGGCAAGACGTATCCGTTGCCCGAAAAGCCGACGAAGGCCGGCCGCTCACCCAGGGTCACGACATCCTGCTGCGCCTTTTCCAGACGCCGTCCGGAGGCGGCGGGCAGGCCGTCCGCGATGGCGATCCTGTAATCCTTACCGAAGGCGAGACCGGCAAGACAGAGAGAGGCGCCGTCGACCCGGATCGCGGGGCTGGCGCCGGTCACGCGCACATAATCCGCGAGCGTCCCCTCGCCCAACGGCTCGGAGAAGACGAGACAGGCTTCCGGCGACGGCTTGGTCGTATCGACGGTGTAGTGGCGGTAGACGAAACCGGCTTCGGCAGCCGGCACCGATGCAGCCGGTGTCTCGGCGGTCTTCGTGACCGCGGGCGAGGGAGCAGGATCGACCAGGGCGACCGCCGCCGCGGCAAGCCCGAGCAACACGGCGCCGATCAGCATCGCGTAACGCATCGTTGACCTCCGGATACGGCCGCCAGCGTTACGGCCGGGCAGACAGGCTACCGCGAACAGCCAGCATGCGGAAGCGGACCGGCCGATGGCCGCGGAGCGTTCGGATCGCGAAATTTTACGGTTTTGTGATGACAGCCATCGGCCATGCACGGCCATACTCGCAGGCGAGAAGGCAACGGGGCAGATACAGGTGGCTGGACGTTCCGGAATCCGGCGGCGCAGACGGTCTTTCGCACCCATGGACGCAGTCCGACTTGCGGCAGCGCTGCTCGTGCTGCATGTGGCGCTTGTGCTGCCGGACCGTCCGGACCACGCGGGTTTCGCCGCGCTGCTGCGGCTGCCGGTGGAACTTCCGCTGGCGGCGCTTCTTATGCTGCTGACGCCGTCCGTCCTGCGGCGCTGGACGGGCTATGGGCTGGCCACGGCCCTGGCGCTGCTCGGTCTGCTGCGTATGGCCGACATGGCTGCGTTCACGGCATTCGCCCGGCCGGCACGGCTTCCCGCCGACCTTCCCCTGGCTGCCGCCGGCTGGGATTTCCTGTCGGGTTCACTGGGAATACCCGTGGCGCTGAGCGTCGCAGCGGGCGCCGGCCTGATCTTTGCCGTCGCGGTGGCTGCACTGGTCTGGGCAACCGGCACCCTCGCCACGGCACCACTGCCGCGGGGCAGCCGCAGGGCGCTCGGCGCGCTCTCGGCCGCCATCCTCCTTGGCGCCGCCATTCTGCCGGCGGGACCGTCGGGTCCGCTGACCGCGCAGGCGAGCGAGGTTGCGGCCGGCCACGCGACCCGAATGCTCGCCCAGTTCCGCAAATCAGGCGCCCCCGCGGCCCCCGACCCCTTCGCCGAAATACCCGGCGAGAGGCTGCTGGCGAGACTGCATGACACGGATGTGCTGATCGTGTTCGTCGAGTCCTTTGGCCGTACGAGCAACGAAGACCCGCACTATGCCGAAACCACGGCAGCAGCGCTGACGGACTTCGAGACGGCGGCCGCGAATGCCGGCTTCGCGGCTCGCAGCGCCTGGCTCACCTCCTCTGTGTTCGGCGGGCAAAGCTGGCTCGCCCATG
>JBFWNZ010000429.1:0-2860 GCA_050250795.1 Alphaproteobacteria bacterium
TGACGCTCTCGGCGGCCAACGACCGGCTTGCGCCAGCGGAACGGGTCGAGGCGATCTACACGCGCTACGTCGAGCAGAATCCAACGGTGGATTCCCGCGGCCTGCTGACCCTGCCATTCCGCAGTGGCAGCCCCTACCAGGGCGAAGACCTGATCTACGAGTCGCCGGCCAATGACGGCTTCCTGGTCCGCTGCACGCGCAGCGGTCCGGGCCCGACCCCAGGCATTTGCCTCTACGAACGGCGGATCGAACGCGCCGATATCGTCGTACGCTTTCCGCGGGACTGGCTCGATGACTGGCGGACCGTCGCGCAGCAGATCGACCGGCTGATCGCGCGCTTGCGGCCGCGCGGCTGAGTGCCGCCGCAACGACCTCACGGCGACGCGATGCGACAGTGCCGCTTGGCCGCACGCGGGACGGGTTGTCGCAGCTTGCGGGGGCCACCCGGCTGACATAATGAAGGTCCCAAGTCTAGGGGACTTTCAATTGCGAACGGCCGTCGACCTGGTTCTGGGATGTCTGCGCTTGCTGCTCGGCTTCATGCTGCTCGCCAGCGTGGTGCTGATCT
Source organism: Alphaproteobacteria bacterium (assembly GCA_050250795.1). Taxonomy (GTDB): domain Bacteria; phylum Pseudomonadota; class Alphaproteobacteria; order UBA8366; family UBA8366; genus JBFWNZ01. The sequence goes on from JBFWNZ010000429.1 coordinate 569, forward strand.
GCGCCAATGCATTCGGGCGGTACGTGCTGCTGTCCCCGATCATCTGGGCCGAGGAAATTCTCGGCTACGGACTGGTCTGGATGATCTATCTCGGCGCCGTTCTGGTCACCGCCTCGGATCAACAGCTCAGAATGGATTTGGTCGTACAACTGCTGGGCGAGAAGGCGCGCGTTCTCCTGCATTTGCTCGGCAATGTTGTGTTCATTGCGGTCGGGCTGCTGATCATCTACCAAGCGCCGGCCACGATCTCTGAATTCACCCACCACAGCCAAGTTGCCAACCTGCCGATGGACGTCGTTCACGCCGTGATTCCGGTCGCCTTCGTCGCCATCGTCCTTCTGCTGGCGGCCCAGTCGATCCAGGACATTCAGACCCTGATGCGTGGAGGCGGCACGGCCATCACCGATAGTTCGGCATGATCTGGGTGATGGTTGTGTTGCCCATCATCCTGTTGGTGATGGGCATGCCGATCTTCACGGTGCTGATGGCGGCCGCCTCGGTGGCCCTCATCTATGTGCTCGATCTGCCGCTCGGGCTGATCCAGACCGAACTGTTCGGCAGTGCCGACAACTACAACCTCGTCGCCGTGCCGTTCTTCATGCTGGCGGGCGCGATCATGTCGGTGGGGGGCATCTCGGAACGGCTGGTGAATTGGGTGCTGTCGCTGTTCGGCGGTCTTCGCGGCAGCCTCGGCCTGACGACCGTCGGCGCCTGCACGGTGTTCAGCGCAATCTCGGGCTCGAGCGCTGCGACCGTCGCGGCGATCGGCCGGATGCTCTATCCGTCGCTGCTGGAAAAGGGCTATCCGGTCGCAGTCGCCAGCGGCTTCCTGGCGGCCTCCGGCGCCATCGACGTGGTTATCCCGCCGTCGATCGCCATGATCCTCTACGGCGTCGCCGCCGAGGAATCGATCCGTTACCTGTTCATCGGCGGCATCCTGCCCGGCCTGCTGATGGCTGCGCTGATGGCGGTCTACATCTACTTCACCGCGCGCCGGCTCGGGATTCGTGAGGGCGGCAAGTTCTCGCTCGCCAATGTCGGCCGCACCACGCGTCGGGGCGCCTGGGCGCTGGGCATGCCGATCATCATCCTCGGCGGCATCTATACCGGCGTGTTTTCGCCGACCGAAGCCGCCGGCGTGGCCTGCCTTTATGCGATCGTGGTCGCAGTGTTCATCCATCGCGACCTCAGCTGGTCGGGGCTGTGGAAGGTCACCATCGAGTCGGTGATCCTGACCGCGCAGGTGCTGATCATCGTGGCGGCGGCGGCGCTATTTGCCCGCCTCCTCACCATCGCGGGCGTGCCGCAAGGCGTCGCTACCTGGATCCAGGACATGCAGCTGTCGCCGATCCTGGTGATGCTGCTGATCAACATTCTGCTGCTGGCGGTCGGCTGCGTGGTCGATCCGGCCTCCGCGATCCTGGTGCTCGCGCCCATCCTCAAGCCGATCGTTGTGCAGGCCGGAATCGACCCGATCCACTTCGGCGTGATCATGACCGTCAACCTCAGCATCGGCATGTTCACCCCGCCGTTCGGCCTGAACATCTTCGTCATCCAGGGCATGTTCAAGGTGCCGCTGCCGACGCTCTATCGGGGATTGGTTCCGGTCATCGGCGTTAATCTGCTAGCCTTGGCGATCATCACCGCCTGGCCCGGCCTCACGCTGTGGCTGGTCCGGCTCATCGGTTGACATACGAGAAGTAACGGCGCACCAGCGCCTTCATCAGGGAGTGAATCATGAGAAGTCTTATCGGAGTAGCGGCGGTCGTTGCCTTCGCCACCGTGTCGGCTGTGCCGGCCGCCGCCCAGCACACCATGCGCATCGGCATGGTCACGATCAACGACGCGCAGCACACCTTCGCGCAGAAATACGCCGAAGAGCTGATGAAGCGCACCAACAACGCCATCAAGGTCGAGGTCTTCCCGGCCGCGCAGCTCGGCAGCATTCCGCGCCAGATCGAGAACCTCAAGATCGGCGCGCAGGGCGGCTTCATCTCGCCGGGCGGCTTCTTCTCCGGCTTCGACCGCGGCTTCGAGGTCACCGACGCGCCCGGCATCTTCAAGACGTTCTGGCACGCGCAGAACGCCGTGACCGATCCGGAATTCCGCAGCAAGTACACCAAGCTGGGCGAGAAGCAGGGCGTGCTCGGCGTCGCCGTGTTCAACTACGGCCCGACCTCGATCGCCTCGCTGACGCCGATCCGCAAGCTCGACGACATGAAGGGCCTGAAGATCCGCGTGCTGGCGACCAAGATGGAAAGCAAGCTTGCGAGCGTCCTCGGCATGACCGGC
>JBFWNZ010000430.1:0-2850 GCA_050250795.1 Alphaproteobacteria bacterium
GCTGCAACGTAGTCGGGCCAGGCGCCGATCCGCTGGGCCGCGGCCGCGACCTTGCCCATGGCGGGCGCGCCGTCCGGTTGCGCCAGCTCGGCGGCATGGATGCCCTGGGTGAGAAGCAGGCTGTCCACGCCGGCGGCGTTCGCACCCTTGATATCCGTGCTCAGCGAGTCGCCCACGGCCAGGATGCGCGACCGCATGCCCAGCAGGGTGAAGCAATCCTCATAGATGGCGGGATCGGGCTTGCCGTACCAGCGCACGGCGCCGCCGCGCGCCGCGTAGCGTTCGGCGATGCTGCCGGCGCAGATCTCCATGCGTTCGCCGCGCATCACCACCCGGTCGGGATTGGCGCAGACCAGCGGCAGGCCGCGTGCCTGCGCGGCGGCAAGCAGGGCGTCGCTGGTCTCGACCGTGTCCTCGCCGCTATAGGGGCCGGTGACGAGCAGGAAGTCGGCCTCGCGGGGATCGGCGACGACGGTCAGGCCGGCCCCGTCCAGCATGCCGTGGTCCCGATCCGGACCCACATGCAGGCAGCGGCGCCCCAGCGCCCCATGCCAGGGATCGGCGGCATCGGCCATTCGCCGCCAGGTCGCCTCGCCCGACGACATCACGCCGTCATAGGCGTCGTCCGGCACGCCCAGCCCGCGCAGTTGGGCGATCACCGCGTCGACCCGACGCGGCGCGTTGGACAGCAGCACGATCCGCTTGCCCGCGTCGCGCAGTCGGGCCATGGCGTCGAGCGCCTGGGGATAAGGGCGCAGCCCGTCATGGACGCAGCCCCAGAGATCGAGGATCGCGCCGTCGTAATCGGACGCGACGGCGCCGAGACCGGAAAGCGGCTGCATGGCGGGTCAGAAGCGGGTGGCGGTGGCGGTCAGCGGGGCGGCGCCGGGCTCTCGCGCTATGCGCGGCTCGCCGAACAGGTAGCCCTGCCCGAAGTCGATGTTGAATTCCATCAGCTCGTCCAGCATCTGCTCGGTCTCGATCTTCTGCACGATCAGGTCGATGCCCAGCCGGTCCAGCGTCTGCTTCAGCAGCCGGAAGGCATTGGCCGCCGCGTCGTCGCCCGGCCGGCCCAGCAGGGCCGCCGCGTCGATCTTGATGAAGCGGAAACCCTGCGCCGCCAGCCGCTCGGCATCGAAGGACAGGTTCGTCACCTGATCCATGCAGAAGCGATAGCCCACCTTGCGCAGCCGTTCCAGATCGGCCGTCGCCTCCTCCGGCTGCATCGTCACGTCGCGCTGCGCGAACTCGAAGACGAGGCTGGGCGCCATATCCTCGCAGCTTTGCAGATACTCCGCGAAATCCCGCAGGAATCGCCGGTCGCCCAGGCTGTTGGCCGACAGGTTGCAGAAGAAGGCGGTGGAGTAGTCGTGCTGCTGCGTCTTGCGCACCAGCTGCACGCAGCGGAACAGCAGCATGTTGTCGATGGCCGACAGCAGGTTCGCCTTGCGCGCGACGTCCAGATACTTGCCCGGCATGATGACCTTGCCGTCGCCGGCATGCACGCGGCTGAAGCATTCGTAGTAGCGGCGCTTGCGCTGCGGCAGGCTGACGATGGGCTGGAGGTAGAGCTCGACCCGGTTCTGGCGCAGCGCGTCGCGGACCATCGCCAGCAGCGCGGCGTCCGGGCCCGGCGGCTGGGCGGGCTGAGCCGGTTCGACCCGCCGCACCAATGTCGGCTCGGACCGCCCGCTCTGCGGCGCGGCGAGCGCGCTGGGGGCGGCGGGAGCGGGGGCCGGCGCCGGGCCGGGCGGCATGCCGCCCTCGGTCGAATACAGTTGCTCGACCAGCGAATGCAGCACCTTCACCTCCGACGCCACTTCCTGAAGTTCGGGAGCGGCGGCGCCGACGGTGGGGTTCTCGTTCACCGCCTCCATCATCTCGTAGACGCGGCGGATTTCGTCGCGGGCGCGCTGCAGGTCGTCGCGGTTCTGGTTATAGGCCTTGCGCAGCACGACGAGCCGTTGCAACGCCTGCGCCTCGCCATGGCGGCGTGCCATTGCCTCATGCGCCAGCGCCCCGGCCAGGAATAGCACGGCCCCCGTCAGCACGCCGGCTCCGGCCGACACGTCATGGGCGATCGCCGGCAGCAAGGCCATGACGAGCAGGGCCAGCGCCGTATAGGCGCTGAAGATCAGGATATGCCGGCCGATGCTCATGATACGCCGTGCCCCCGCGGTCCCGCCGCCGCTGGTCTCTGCCGTGCGTCCCGGCCCGCCACCGGGCGCGACATGGCACGCGCCAAGGTTACGCGCGGGCCGTCGGGGGGGCAAGCCCGCGCGGACGGCGGCGGCGTCACCGATGGTCGTTACCTGTGATCCGCGCCCACCGCCTCGGCGACGCTGGCGAATTTGTCCGCGCGCAGCTTCGCCGCCAGCTCCGCCTTCACCCGCTGCACCAGCGCCGGGCCGTGGAACACCAGCGCCGAATAGAGCTGCACTAGCGAGGCGCCGGCCCTGATCTTGGCGTAGGCGTCGGCCCCGCTGGCGATGCCGCCGACCCCGACGATGGGCAGCGTGCCGCCGGTCAGCCGGTACATGTCGGCCAGCACGGCGGTGGAGGCGTGCAGCAGCGGCGCGCCGCTCAACCCGCCCGCCTCGGAGGCCCAGTCGCTCTTGAGGCTGCTCGGCCGGGCGATGGTGGTGTTGCTGACGATCAGCCCGTCCACGCCGCGCTCCAGCGCCACCTCGGCGATATCCTTCTTGTCCGGATCGGTCAGGTCGGGCGCCACCTTGATCAGCAGCGGCGGGCGCGGCCGGTCGCCGGCGCCCTCGCGCATCGCCGCCTGCACGACGCCCAGCAGGTTGAGCAGCGCCTCGCGCCCCTGCAGCGCACGCAGCCCCGGCGTGT
>JBFWNZ010000431.1:0-2834 GCA_050250795.1 Alphaproteobacteria bacterium
CTTGGGCTGCGGCGAGAACGGCAGCAGGTCGCGCGGCAGGCCGTGAGGGATCGTACTCGCCCAGCTCACCGGCGGCATCGGCCGCCGCTGGCTGTCGGAGATCGAGACGAGCGGAATTTCGGGGAACGCCGCATAGAAGGGCTTGAGGTCGGGCAGATCGAGTCGGCCATGCAGTGTCGTCACCGTGCGGCTGGCGAAATCGCGGATCAGCGGAAACTGGAAGAGATCGACATGGAAATGAATGACGTCAAAGTCGTCGGCGCGACGGCGCACCTCGTCCAGCATGACGAGATGGTACGGCAAATGATCCTTGACGGCGGGATTGAGGCGCAACGCGATATCGGTACAACGGACGAGCTTGGCAGCTGTCTGCGAATCGCCGCTGGCGAACAGGGTCACATCGTGTCCCTGGCGAACGAGCTCCTCGGTCAAATACGACACGATCCGCTCGGTCCCCCCGTACAGGCGTGGCGGGCAACGTTCGGCGAGCGGCGCGACCTGGGCGATCTTCATCGGCAAAACCTCCTCAAATGAGCGAAGCGTCGGTAAGCGAGAGCGCGGCCGCTCCTCGAGGACACGGCCGCAACCAAGCACTAGAGTGGCGGATAGACCCTCGTCCACGGGACGACCGATCCGGTGGCTCGCCAGCGGCTATCGCTGGCGACCTCGCGCGGCTTGGCCATCGCCTTCCTGACGGCCGCGAGCAGGCTCTCGCGGGTAAAGGGCCTCTCAATGGCGGGCCTACGCCGGTGTCGCGAGGGCACCGGCCCGAGCACCCCGGTCGTGAGATACACGAAGGGCACATCGGCAAAGGCCAGAAGATCGGCGATGGGCAGCGGCGCGCGCCGGTCAATGTCGAGAGCGAGAATGGCGCAATCGATGTCGCCGCGCTGGATCATGCGCTGGATCTCGACCATCGTGGTCGCCGGACCGAGGACGCGATAGCCCGCATCGTGCAGCACCCGCTGCAGGTCGAGCGCCATGATGGCATCGTCGACGACCATGAGGACCTTCCCCAGCGGCAGGTCCAGCGTGGCGAGCGACGGTGGCAAAAGGCGCACGCTCATGGGCATCGGCTGCGGTCCAGAGTTGCAATAGGGGAGCCGGTTCCACAAATCGCCAAGCGTAGAAGCGGCTGACAGCGCTGTCATACCTCACCTCCTGTTTGGAAATGCGTTGCAAGGACCGGGCGTCGAGACGCCCAGCCCCTCAACCGGCCGTCACTGCTGGGTGATCGTGCGCGGCGTGGCCTGCGCCTCGATGCGGATCGGCCGCGGCTTCTTCTCCTCAGGCAGTTCGCGCTGCAGGTCGATGGAGAGCAGGCCATTCCGCAGCTTGGCGCTTGTCACGCGGACGTGGTCGGCAAGCTGGAACCGGCGCTCGAAGTCGCGCCCGCCGATGCCGCGATAGAGGTACTCGATGCCCTCGTTGCGGTCGGGATGGCCCTTGCCCGTGACCAGAAGCTCGTCCTCCTTCTGGGTGACGTTGAGCTCGGCCTCGGTGAAACCCGCCACCGCCATCACGATGCGCCAGGCATCGTCGGCCGTCTTCTCGATGTTGTAAGGTGGGTAGCCGCCATGGCTGGGCTGGCCGGCCATCGAATCGAGCATGTCGAAGACGCGGTCGAAGCCGACCGTGGCCCGATACAGGGGAGCAAAAACGAAGTCGGTACGCATTGTCATCCTCCTCATGAGCGATGGGTCTGCGACCGGCCCCCCGCAGGGCGGCCGGCCGTGCGAGGCAGGCCCTTCCGGGCCCGCCGGATGTCGATCTAGGAAATGTCCGCGCGGCGTCAAGGCCTGCGGATCGCAAGCCCAGCGAGAGGACGAGCCGGCAGGTCAGGACATACGGCCGGTTCCGCATCTGTCACGGCGCTATTCCTTTTTCTTTTCGCGGATCAACCATCGCGTCCGAAATACGTTGTAACGCACGCCGGACTTCTATCCTCCCGGCGTCAGCCCCGGCCGCCTGTCCCTTGATGGGTTCACGGCCTTGCTGGGAGGGGGCCGGGCGCGTATGCGCCCGGTCTCTGTACCTTGGGCATCGGATGAGCCTCGTCCGACAGCACAAGATTGCATTGAGCCAAACGGTCTCATCGACGAAAGCGGCCTTGCCCTAAATCCGCCAAACAGTCCGCTGCAGCAGCGATCGTAATCTGTACATGAGGGACAACAACACCTGGATGGGCCGACCCATCGTCGATATGGACAGGCATGAGCTGGTACCGCGCTAAAGGCGGCGATAAGCGCGCTGCAATTCGTTCCGTCGGCTTCCTTCCTGCGCTCGGATGTCGAAGTCCGGGAAACCACGACTGGAACAGCGGTCGGCAGGACCTTCAAGGCGTTCATCCCCGCGGGCCAGCTGTGGTCCGACGACGATCGCCGCGACGTCCAAGCCAAGCTGGACGAGTTCGCGGCAAGGCATGGACTGCAGGGTGCGACCATGCGTTTCGGGCCCAACCGGCTCGAGGTGGAAGTGCCTGGCCGCCTACTGGATACGAGCGGGAAACGTCGATGTCAGCGAGGGGCCGCGACGACTACCAAGGCCCCTTGACGAAGGGCCTTGCGGTTCTAGATCGCCTTCTGCCGGTCGCTCGGGGGCGGGTCTCCCCAGGTCTAGTCCTGTCCGCCGCGGCGCGTGCCGGTCCCTGTACCCAACCAGTTGTAAGGAGACCAACGATGAGTGTGCGTGATCTCATCCCCTGGGGGCGCAGCAACAACCGGGGGCCCGCCCCTTATCGCGACGAGGATCGCAGCCCAATCCTGACGCTGCACCGCGAGATGAACCGGATGTACGACTACTTCTTCCACTACTACTACATGCGGTTGCCCATG
>JBFWNZ010000432.1:0-2822 GCA_050250795.1 Alphaproteobacteria bacterium
GCCCGCACTCGCCGCAATCCGCGCGGGGGCCACCCCTGAACTCCTGAGCGTCCATCGCCGCCGCCGCGCCCTCACCCGGCATGGCGGCGCCCGCATGCGTATCAGGAGAAGTTCATGTTCACCGCAATTCTGCCGCGGCGGCCCGATCGCTGCCGCCTGTTCTTCCTCGGCACCACCGCGCTCGTCGCCACCTCGGCCGAGACCCTGGCCCAGCAGCCGGTCCAGTTGCAGCCGCTCACCGTGCAGGGTGTCCGCGGCGCCGAGAGCCTGACCGTCCCCGACACCGACGCCGCGCGCCAGGTCATCGAGCGGACGCCGGGCGCCGTCGAGGTCGTTCCCGACAGCGCGTGGCGCGACACGCCGGCCGCCACGCTGAAGGACGTGCTCGGCTATACGCCGGGCATCTTCGTCCAGCCCAAATGGGGCGAAGATTCCCGCCTCTCGATTCGCGGCTCCGGCCTGTCGCGAAACTTCCACATGCGCGGGGTGGCGATCCTGCAGGACGGCGTGCCGATCAATGCCTCGGACGGCAGCAGTGACTTCCAGGAGCTGGATCCGACGGCATTCCGCTATGCCGAGGTCTACAAGGGCGCCAACGCCCTGCGCTACGGCGCCAACCAGTTGGGCGGCGCCATCAACTTCGTCTCCCCCACCGGCCATGACGCCGACCCGTTCGACGCGCGGGCCGATATCGGCAGATTCGGCTTCCGCCGCCTCCAGGGCAGCGCCGGGGGGGCCAACGGCGTCGTCGACGGCTACGTCACCGGGTCCTGGCAGCGGCAGGATGGATTCCGCGACCATAGCGAGGGCCGATCGACGCGCGCGTCGGGCAATGTCGGCTGGCGGATCACCGACGAGCTGGAGACGCGCTTCTACTTCAACGCCGTCGACCTGAAGCAGGAGATCCCGGGATCGGTCACCCGGCAATCGGCCCTGGCCAACCCCAAGGCCGCCGCTGCCGGCAATCTCGCCCAGAACTACCAGCGCAACATGCAGTCCTGGAGGGTCGCCAACAAGACCACGCTGAAGATCGGCGGAACGACCTTCGAAGTCGGCGGCTACGCGGTCAACAAGGACCTGCTGCACCCGATCTTCCAGTATCTCGACTATGAGTATCGCGATTTCGGCGCCTTCGGCCGCATAACCGACGAGCGGCAGGTCGCCGGCCTTCGCAACCGCCTGACGGTTGGCGTCCACTACGCATCGGGCTTCGTCGACAACAGGCAATATGTCAACCTGCCCGGCGCGGGCAAAGGCGACCTGCTCTCGAAATCCAGGGATTCGTCGCGCACGACCACGGTCTATGGCGAGGATTCGCTGGAGATCGCTCCCGGCGTCTCGCTGGTCGCGGGGGCGCAATATGTCCAGGCCCGGCGCCGGCGCGCGGACCGCTTCCCCGATGCGACCGACAGCTCCGGCGAAAACGACTACAACTTCCTCAACCCGAAGCTCGGCGTCCTTTGGCAGGTCGATCCCGGCTGGCAGCTGTTCGCCAACCTGTCGCGAAGCGGCGAGGCGCCGACCTTCGGCGAACTGAACTTCGCCAATGTCGCCCTGGCGGACACCAGGGCGCAGAAGGCCACCACCTACGAGATCGGGACGCGCGGGCGCCGCCCCGACTATCGCTGGGACCTCGCCGCCTACCGGATGAACCTCCGGAACGAGTTTCAGTTCTTCGACCTGGGTGGGGGCAACTATCAGGTCACCAATGCCGACCGCACCATCCATCAGGGCATCGAGGCCGGTGGCGGCTGGGCCTTCGCCAAGAGGCTGTTCGAGACCGGGTCCGATCCCGACCGGCTGTGGCTGAACGCGGCCTACACCTTCAGCGACTTCCGCTTCGACGGCGACCGCGACTGGGGCAACAACAAGCTGCCGGGTGCGCCGCGCCACTATCTGCGCGCCGAACTATTGTATCGCAGCCCGAAGGGCTTCTATCTCGGCCCGAACGTCGAATGGGTGCCGGAGCCGTACCATGTCGACAATGCGAACTCCGTGAAGACGAAGCCCTATGCCCTTCTCGGCTTCCGCGCCGGCTACGAGTTCGACGAGCATGTGTCGATGTTCGTCGATGCGCGCAACCTGCTCGACACCCGGTACATCGCCAGCACCAGCGTCGCTGCCGTCGCCAACCCGAATTCGGCCCTGTTCGAGCCGGGCAGCGGGCTCGCCGTCCATGGCGGGCTGCGGCTGCGCTGGTAGACGACCGATGAGATCGACCTATCCTTCCTCCGATCGGAGCTTCGCCATGACCCCAATCCATCATCTTGCCGCCGGCCTCGCCGCCATCCTGCTGGCCGCCCTCCCTGTTCCGCTCCTGGCGCAGACGGGTCAGGGGCCCGCCATCGAAATCACGGAGCCCTGGTCCAGGCCCTCACCCGGCGCATCGAGGATCGGCACCGCCTACCTGACGATCCGCAATGGCGGTGCTGTACCCGACCGCCTGGTTGCCGCCTCCGCCCCGGTGGCGCAGAGCGTGGAGATTCACACCGTGCTGAAGGATGGCGACGTCATGCGGATGCGCCCCGTCGACGCGATCGACGTCGCGCCCGGGGTGACGACGACGCTGCAGCCGGGCGGGTATCACCTGATGCTGATGGGGCTCAAGGCGCCGCTCAAGGCGGGCGACCGGTTTCCGCTCGAGCTGAAGTTCGAGAAGGGCGGAACCCGGACCGTCGAGGTGCGGGTGGGCTCCGCCCCTGCGGCGCCCAAGGGGCATGAGGGCCCCACTCACCCGGGCGGCCAGCACCGTTGACGCGATGGATAGGCCGCCCCGGCCCGCAGGTCACTCGAGAGAGACGGGCTTGCTCATATAGACCGTG
>JBFWNZ010000433.1:0-2819 GCA_050250795.1 Alphaproteobacteria bacterium
GCCGGGCGCGCTTTCGCGTTCCAGAACCACCGTGCGGCCATGCGCCGCAAGCGCCCATCCCGCCGACGCCCCTGCGATGCCGCCGCCGATCACCAGGAAATCTGCGTCCATCCACTTTTGCCTTCGACTTCGGTTGCCCCCATATTGGGACGATCAGGGCTGCCCGGCCAGTTTCAGCCCGCAGCATCACCGCAATATCCGGACCCTTATGGATACCATCCTTTTCACGCACCGCGCCTGTCTCGAACACGACCCCGGCAGCATGCACCCGGAATGCCCCGACCGCCTGCGCGCCGTTCTTCAGGCGCTGGAGGGCGAAGCGTTCCAGTATCTCGACCGCCGCGAGGCGCCCTGCGTGACAAGGGACAGGCTGACGCTCGTGCATGATGCCGCCTATGTCGAATCGATCATGGCCGCGATCCCGGTATCCGGACGCACCGCCCTCGATGCCGACACGAAGATTTCGCCCGGTTCCGGCGAAGCCGCATTGCGCGCCGCGGGCGCCTGCGTGGCGGCCGTCGATGCCGTCATGGCAGGACCGGCCCGCCACGCCTTCTGCGCGGTGCGACCCCCGGGGCATCACGCAGAACGCGCGACGGCGATGGGGTTCTGCCTGTTCAACAACGTCGCGGTCGCAGCCGCGCATGCGCGCGATGCGCATAACCTCGACCGGGTGGCCGTAATCGACTTCGACGTCCATCACGGCAACGGTACCCAGGCCATGTTCTGGAACGAGCCGGGCCTGTTCTATGCCTCGACACACGAATCGCCGCTTTATCCGGGAACGGGCCTTCCGTCCGAGCATGGCGCCACGGGCAACATCGTCAACGCGCCGCTGCCGCCGCTTGCGGGATCGGCTGCATTCCGGGCGGCGATGGAAAGCACCGTGCTGCCTGCGATGGAGCGGTTCCGTCCCCAGTTCGTGCTGATCTCCGCCGGGTTCGACGGGCATGTTCGCGATCCGCTGGCATCGCTGGAACTGGTCGAGGACGACTACGACTGGGCGACACGCGAACTGGCCGCGCTGGCCGCCCGCCACGCGGAAGGCCGCATTGTGTCGACGCTCGAAGGCGGCTACGACCTTTATGCGCTGGGAGCGAGCGCCGCCGCGCATGTGAAAGCGCTGATGGAAACGTGAGGCCGGACATTCGCTTGGCCTCGCCAGCGCCGCAAACTAAACTTGCAGGAAATTGCGGCCGGCTTCGGCACGGCCGCCCGGACCGGGGATATGGATGAGTCAGGAAGCGACGCAGGACGATATCGCAAGGATGAGTTTCGAGGATGCTCTGGCCGAGCTTGAGAGAATTGTCAAAACGCTTGAGTCCGGCAGCGGCAAGCTGGATGCCGCGATCGACGCCTATGAGCGCGGCGCGGCGCTGAAGCGCCATTGCGAGACCAAGCTGCGCGAGGCCGAGCGGCGGATCGAGAAGATCACGCTGGATTCCTCCGGCCAGGCCCGCGCCGAACCGGCCAGCATCGGCTGATCTGCACATGACCGATCTCAATGCGGCGCTCGCCGATTGCGCGAGCAAGGTCGAGAAGACGCTCGACCGTCTCCTGTCCCTCGAAACAGCGTCCGAAGCGCGCTTGTTCGAAGCCATCCGCTATTCCGTGCTCGGCGGCGGCAAGCGGCTTCGTCCGTTCCTCGTTCTGCAAGGCGCACACCTGTTCGGCGTTGCCGAGTCCAGGGCGTTGCGGGCGGCGGCAGCCGTGGAGATGATCCACTGCTATTCGCTGATCCACGACGACCTGCCGGCGATGGATGACGACGATCTGCGCCGGGGCAAGCCCACGGTGCACAAGCAGTTCGACGAGGCGACCGCCATCCTGGCCGGCGACGCCCTGCAACCGCTGGCCTTCGAGGTCTTGGCACATCCCGACACCCATGCGCTGGCGGATGTGCGCTGCCGGCTGATCTCGCGGCTGGCCCATGCCTCGGGCGGGCAGGGCATGGTCGGCGGACAGATGATCGACCTCCAGGCGGAGGAGCGGACGCTCGACCTGGGCGAGATCACACGCCTCCAGCAGTTGAAGACCGGCGCGCTCATCGCCTTTTCCTGCGAAGCCGGCGCGATCCTGGGCCAGGCAAGCGCCGCGGCCCATGAAGCGATGCGCGGTTACGCGCACGACCTCGGCCTCGCCTTCCAGATCGCCGACGACCTTCTGGATGTCGAGGGCGATGTGGCGGAGACCGGCAAGGCTGTGGGCAAGGATGCGGCGGCAGGCAAGGCAACCTTCGTCGGCATTCTCGGCGTGGCGCAGGCTCGCGATCAGGCGAACCGGCTCGCCGACCAGGCCATCGAACATCTGTCGATCTTCGACGCCAAGGCCGACATGTTGCGCGCTGTCGCGCGCTATGTCGTCGAGCGGCGAAGCTGAGGAGAGCATCGTGGCGCCGCAGACACCGTTGCTGGACCGGATCAAGGTGCCGTCCGACCTTCACGGGTTGGACGAAAAGGAATTGCGTCAGGTTGCCGACGAGCTTCGGCTTGAGACGATCGACGCGGTGTCGAAGACGGGCGGTCATCTCGGGGCCGGTCTGGGCGTCGTCGAACTGACGGTGGCGCTGCATTACGTGTTCGACACGCCCGACGACATTCTGATCTGGGATGTCGGGCATCAATGCTATCCGCACAAGATCCTGACCGGGCGGCGCGACCGCATCCGCACGTTGCGCCAGGGCGGCGGGCTATCGGGCTTCACCAAGCGCGCGGAGAGCGTGTTCGACCCCTTCGGGGCGGCGCATTCCTCGACCTCGATCTCGGCGGCGCTGGGCTTCGCGGTCGGCCGCGACCTCAAGGGCAAGCGCAACAACGTGA
>JBFWNZ010000434.1:0-2818 GCA_050250795.1 Alphaproteobacteria bacterium
CGTAGCGCCTAGACGTCGATCGCGTCGGTCGCCACGCTGGCCGCATTCTCCTGGATGAACTGGAAGCGCAACTCCGGCTTGCGGCCCATCAGGCTCTCGACCAGCCGTGCCGTCCGCCGCGCCTCGCCGGGCTCGCCGGAGTCCGGAATGCGGACCTGGAGCAGGGTGCGGGTGGCCGGGTCCATCGTCGTGGTCTTCAACTGGGCCGGCGGCATCTCGCCCAGCCCCTTGAAGCGGCTGACCTCGATCTTCGCCTTGCTCTTGAAGCCCTTGGCCATCAGCGCGTCCTTATGCGCGTCGTCGCGCGCATAGACGGTCGTGCCGCCCTGGGTCAGGCGGTAGAGCGGCGGCATCGCGAGATAGAGATGGCCGTTCTCGATCAGGCCGGGCATCTCGCGATAGAAGAAGGTCATCAGCAGCGAGGCGATATGGGCGCCGTCGACATCGGCGTCGGTCATGATGACCACCCGCTCGTAACGCAGCTTGCCGTCGTCGTAGTCGCCGCGCACGCCGCAGCCCAGCGCCTGGACGAGGTCGCGCAGCTCCTGGTTCTGCGCCAGCTTGTCGGCCGAGGCGCTGGCGACGTTGAGAATCTTGCCGCGCAGCGGCAGCACGGCCTGGGTGCGCCGGTCGCGCGCCTGCTTGGCCGAGCCGCCGGCGGAATCGCCCTCGACCAGGAAGATTTCGGTGCCGTTCGCCGAGCCGTCGCTGCAATCGGTCAGCTTGCCCGGCAGGCGCAGGCGGCGGGTCGGCGTCTTGCGCAGCAGGTCGCGGCTCTCGCGCTTGCGCTTGCGCTCCTCCGCCCGCTCCAGGGTGCGGTCGATCAGTTCCTTGGCGCCCGCCGGATCGCCCGACAGCCACAGCTCGAAATGATCCTTCAGCGCGCCCTCGACCAGTTTGGCCGCCTCGGGCGAGGACAGCTTCTCCTTGGTCTGGCCCTGGAACTGGGGGTCGCGGATGAACACCGACAGCATGATGCAGGCGCCGCCCAGCAAATCGTCGGCGGTGATCTGCGCCGCCCGCTTGTTGCCCAGCATCTCGGCATAGGCGCGCATGCCGCGGGCCAGCGCGCTGCGCAGCGCGAGGTCGTGGCTGCCGCCCTGCGGCGTCGGGATGGTGTTGCAATAGGAATGGACGAAGCCGTCCTCGTCGGTCGGCCAGCACACCGCCCATTCGACCTGGCCGGTACTGTCCTCGCCGACGACGCGGCCGGCGAAGGGGACGGGGGTGATGGTCGGCCGCGCGGCGACCGTGGCGGTCAGGAAGTCGAGCAGGCCGCCGGGGAAATGCAGGATTTCCTGCGGCGGCGTCGGATCGTCGGCGGGAATGCGGCCGGGGTCGCAGCGCCAGCGGATTTCGACGCCGCGGAACAGATAGGCCTTGGAGCGCACCATCCGGTACAGCCGCGCCGGCTTGAAGGCCGCGCCCTCGCCGAACACCTGCGGATCGGGATGGAAGCGGACCGAGGTGCCGCGCCGGTTGGCGACCGCGCCCGCCTCGCGCAGCGGCTCCTGGGGCACGCCGCGGCTGTAGGTCTGGCGGTAGAGCTTGCGGTCGCGGGCGACATCGACCTCAAGCCGGTCGGCCAGCGCGTTGACCACCGAGATGCCGACGCCGTGCAGGCCGCCCGCGGTCTCGTAGGCCTTGCCCGAGAACTTGCCGCCGGAATGCAGGGTCGTCAGAATCACTTCCAGCGCGGATTTGCCGGGGTATTTCGGGTGCGGATCGACCGGGATGCCGCGCCCGTTGTCGCGGATGGCGAGGAAGCCCTCGGCGTCGAGCTCGACATCGATGCGGCTGGCATGGCCGGCGACCGCCTCGTCCATCGCATTGTCCAGGACCTCGGCGGCGAGGTGGTGCAGCGCGCGCTCGTCGGTGCCGCCGATATACATGCCCGGGCGGCGCCGGACGGGTTCCAGCCCCTCCAGAACCTCGATATCCTTGGCGGAATAGCCGGCGTCGCGGCCTTTCGATGCATGGTCGAACAGGTCGGTCATGGCGCGGATTATAGGTTTCCACCCTGCCGAAGCAAGCGTATACGGTGGCATATGGACGACACACAACAAGATGTAGTGGGAAAAGCCGACGCGCCGGAGACGCCGCGCGGCGAACTGGTGCTGCGGACGGTGGCGATGCCGGCGGATACCAACCCGTCGGGCGACATCTTCGGCGGCTGGCTGATGTCGCAGATGGACCTTGCGGGCGGCATGATGGCCAAGTCGGTGGCCAAGGGCCGCACCGCGACCGTCGCCGTGGATTCCATGGTGTTCCACCGCCCGGTGCATGTCGGCGACATCGTCTGCTGCTATGCCACGATCGCGCGGCGCGGCACGACCTCGGTCACGGTGCATATCCAGGCCTGGGCGGTGCAGGCGACCACCGGCGAAGGCCATAAGGTGACGGAGGGCGATTTCGTCTTCGTCGCCCTGGACGAGGACCGCCGGCCGCGTCCGCTGCCGCAATAGGCGGCGCCGCCCCGTTCATATCGATTCGATGGCTGCGGCGAGCAGCTCGGTCGCCCGTTTTATACGGACCGCGCTGAGGACGAGCGGCTCGCCGAAAGGCTCGGCCCGGCGGCGTCTGGCGGCCGCGGCCGTTTCGCCCGCACTGGGAGCACCGGCGTCGGACATTTCCAAGGATGGCGGGGCGGTGTCCGCGGCGGGCGGTTCCGCAGCGTTCGCACCGATATGTGGATCGGGGCCGCGGATGGCGCCGGACGGCGTGGCGGGGCAGGGCGCGGCACCATCGGCGACGGGCGCCGGTTCCGCCGGGTCGTGGGGGCCGGTCCCGGCTCGGGTCTCCGGCTCCGTATCGGCGG
>JBFWNZ010000435.1:0-2811 GCA_050250795.1 Alphaproteobacteria bacterium
GTGATGCGCGACAGCACCTCGTCGGCGCTGAAGGAAAAGCCGTTCTTCTCATGCAGCGGAATGGGGACCGGCTTGGCGAAGGTGTACTCGATCATCGAGCGGTAGATCGGGAATCCGGGGTCGGGATACATGATCTCCGCGCCGGGCTCGCCGAACATCAGGATGGCGAAGAACATCGTCGGCTTGCCGCCGGGCATGATCGCAACCTGGGCGGGGTCGATCTCGACCTTGTGGCGGCGATGCAGGTCGGCGGCGACCGCCTCGCGCAGCGGCAGGATTCCCTGGGCCGGCGTATAGCCGTGATGGCCGTCGCGCAGCGCCTTGATGGCCGCCTCGACGACATGGGGCGGCGTCTTGAAGTCGGGCTGGCCGATGCCGAGGTTGATGATGTCGCGGCCCTGCGCCTGCAGGTCGCTCGCCCGGGCCAGCACCTCGAAGGCGGTCTCGGTGCCGAGGAGGTCCATGTTCTTGGCGAGCTGCAGCATGCGGGTAGGCTCCATGAAGCGGGACGGGGAC
Organism: Alphaproteobacteria bacterium; assembly: GCA_050250795.1. Taxonomy (GTDB): domain Bacteria; phylum Pseudomonadota; class Alphaproteobacteria; order UBA8366; family UBA8366; genus JBFWNZ01. The sequence continues at coordinate 517 of JBFWNZ010000435.1, forward strand.
GCGGGCAAGCGCCTTTATGCCCCGGCCGCAGGGCGGGGGGAAGGGCGTCGTTGCCCCACCGTCCGGGCCGGCCGGGAACCCTGCCTCAGTCGTCGCAATCCTCGACCTTGACGACCAGCTTGTCCTCGCGCCGGGCGTCGGGATCGAACTGCGAGCGCCCGGTATAGTTCAGGTGCCGGCCATAGACGTGGAGCGAGATCGAGGTGGTTTCGCCCTCGTTGCGCACGCTGTGGATGTCGTCCGACAGCAGGCAGGCGAGGCCGCCCGCGCCGACCGTGCCCTTGCCGCAGGGCTCCAGATCCGCAAAGCCGGGCCGCGACCGGTCGTCCTTGCGGCGCCAGACGATCTCGCTTTCGGTCCCGTCGATGCCGGCGACCACGGCCCAGGTATTGTGGTTATGCGGCTTGATGCCGTGCTTGGGCAGCCAGGAGATGACGAACACCGCGTTCCGGTGGTCGTCGTCCTCATGCAGCAGATGCACGCCGAAGCCCTGGTCGGGACAGCAATCGTAATATTCCGGCTTCACCCAATGCGGGTCGTCCGCCAGCCGCTTGGCCAGCGGGGCCACGCGCTGGACGATCTGCTTCTCGTCGGTTTCGGATGCAGTAATAGCGCGCAGTTCCGCAACGAACTGCGGCAGATCATATGCGGTCATGTTTCCCCCTAGATCGCATATTCCGTCGGTGTACCCGCAAGTCTGCGAGCCCCGGCCGGACTTGTCCAGGGGGCGGGCCCTGCGCTTGACGGGTCCCAGCCACGCAGTATAGAGAGGGGCGCCGTTGACCGGCGGTGGCAGTAGCTCAGTTGGTTAGAGCACCAGATTGTGGATCTGGGGGTCGTGGGTTCAAGCCCCATCTGCCACCCCATTCCCGCCTGAAATCAAAGCGTTAGAGTCCGGATGCCGGCACATGGCCGGGCGCGCGGCGGGCATGCGCGCGCGGTCCAGCACTAATCGTGCCACGCCGGCAGCGCATCGCGATCCGAAATTAGGAATGAAGCCCTTGACTTGTTCCGGGGCGGCACCATTTCGAGGGAGAAAAGAACATATAGGGAACATTTCAATGGGAATGAGCGAAGCCGCCCTGGCCGCGACCATCGACGGCATCCTGCGCCGGGAAGGCGCGTGGTCGGACGACCCGCTGGACCGCGGCGGGCCGACCCGCCATGGCATCAGCCTGCGCTATGCCCGGCGAGTCGGGCTGGACCGCGACGGCGACGGGGATGTCGATGCGGACGATGTGCGGCGCGTCACGCTGGACGACGCGCGCGGCCTGTATCGCGAGGATTTCTACCGCCAGCCGGGGATCGACGGGCTGCCCGAGGAGATCGGGCCGGCGATGCTCGACGCGGCGGTGAACATGGGGCCGCCGCGCGCGGTGATGCTGCTGCAGTCGATCCTGAACCGCGCGGGATTCGGGCCCTTGTCCGTGGACGGCGTGATCGGGCCGCGGACCCGCACCGCCGCCGCCACGGCGATGCGCCGGATGGGGCCCTATCTGGTCAACGCATTGGTCGACGAGCGAATCGGCTGGTATCGCGGCCTGGTCGAGCGCGATCCGACCCAGCGCCGGTTCCTGGCGGGCTGGATCGCCCGCGCCCAGGAATTCCGGCAGGAGGTGTGAGATGCAGTGGCTCGTGAACCTGCTGGGCGGCGGCCTGCTGCAAGGGCTGGACGCGATGCTGGCCCGATTCGCCGGCAACAAGGACGCGGCGGAGGCCAATCTGCATTCCGAGCAGATCGCGGCCATCCAGTCGGCGGCCGCGGAGTTCGCGCCGCGCGAGAACCGGACGCGCTGGGACAGCTTCATCGACGGGCTGAACCGGCTGCCGCGGCCGCTGCTCGCCTTCATGGTGATCGCCGTCCTGGTCTGGGCGCCGCTGGACCCGACCGGATTCGCCCGGGTGATGACCGCCTATGGCCTGATCCCCGAATGGCTGGTGATCGTGATGGGCCAGGTGATCCTGCTATTCTGCGGCGGGCGCATGCTGGAACGCTGGCCGGGGCGACTCGCCGGCCCGTCGGCGCAGGCCGTGCAGTCGACCCTGGCTCTGATGGACGATCTGCGGCGGCGGGAGCAGCCCGCACCGCCCTCTGCACCGCCCTCTGCGCCATCCTTCGCGCCATCCTCCGCGGCCGAGAGCAATCCCAGCCTGCGGGCCTGGCTGGCTGCATCCGCCGCGCCCGCCGCAGCGGCCCCGGCCAAGGCGCCGGAGCCGCGTCCGTTCGACGGCGGGACGGACGGGCCGTGAGGCCCAATCCGTCCGTCGCCAAGCCCGCGAGGCTGTGATAATCCT
>JBFWNZ010000436.1:0-2808 GCA_050250795.1 Alphaproteobacteria bacterium
CCCGCCATCGTCAGCATCACGATGTAGCCGGCGTTGGCCGACCACACGGCGGCGAGGACCAGCGCCGCCGGCAGCGCCGCCAGCAGGAAGGCGATCGGCGCGAACGGCGGGAACAGGAGCGCCCGCCATTCCTTGTGGCCCTTGTAGCTCAGGTCGTGATTGGTGAAGAACTGGTGATGGACGCCGGCGTGTCGATAGTAGACCGCCTTCAGGCCCTTCACCGGACGGTGCAGCACGAAGCGGTGGCCGGCCCATTCGCACCAGTTGCCGAACAGGAAGATCGGCACGATCAGCAGCCACTCCCACACCGTGGCGCCGTCGACCCGGCTCCAGCAGAACAGCAGCGTGCCGACGGTGACCAGCAGGGTGAAGCCGAGGTGGTACTCGCCGCGGTACCACGACGGCGTCGCCTCGACGAAGCGCTGGCGGAACCGCTTCTGGAACGCGATCTCGCGTGCGTCGCGCACGGCCTGGTTGGCGGGATCGGACATGGAGAAACTCCTCATTCCCGGCGAAGTCACGGCTTTGCCACTAAGCTATTGGCGGGGCTCGCGGCGGTCAACTGCCGGGCCTGCGCCATGCGGCCGCGGCCGGCCCGCGCCTCTTGCATTGCGGCATGCCGCAAAAGGCCCGACTTGACAAGGCGCTGACCGGCAGAAGACGATCCAGCGTGCCGCATTGCGAAAATCAACATCGTTCAGGGAAAGGAAGAGTTAGTTCATGCGGATGCTCCGATTGCTTGCCGCGCCCGTCGCGGTCGTCGCGTTGTCGCTCCCCCTCGCCGCCCACGCACAGACCAAGATCACCGTCGGCAAGAACACCGGCGGCAACGGCTTCCATATCCCGACCTACGTCGCGATGGACAAGGGCTTCTACAAGGAAGAGGGCCTCGACGCCCGCTTCATCTCGATGACCGGCAAGGCGCTGGTCACCGCCGGCCTGTCCGGCAACATCGATTTCGTGCCGATCCCGTCGGGCGGCGCCCAGGCGGCGCTGTCGGGGGCGGAGCTGCGCTATGTCGTCGGCCAGTCGCTGAAGTCGCAGTGGGTCATCATCACCAAGCCGGAGATCACCAAGGTCGAGGACCTGAAGGGCAAGGTGATGGGCTACGGCCGCGCCGGCAGCGCCGACTATGACGAGGGCGCCGCGGTGCTGGCCCGCTTCTTCAAGATGGAAGCCGGCAAGGACTACAAGGTGATCTCGTTCCAGGGCGAGCCGGAGCGCATCGCCGCCCTGGTCAACGGCGACGTCCAGGGCGGGCTGGTCTCGGCGCCGCACGCCGCCAAGGCCAAGGCCGCCGGCCTGAAGGTCCTGATCCGCACCGGCGACTACCTGCCGCGCGCCGGCGGCACGATCTGGACCACCAAGGCCTATCTCGACAAGAACCCGGAGACGGTGAAGAAGTTCGTCCGCGCCATCGGCAAGGCGGTGATGTATTTCCGCGACAACCGCGCCGGCTCGATCCCGATCCTGCGCGAGCACATCGGTATCCCGTCGGACGAGGAAGCCGGGCTGATCTGGGACGACCTGCACAACACCTTCGGCGCCGAGCTTCCGCCGGAGCTGTTCCGCGAGATCTTCGAAGGCCGCCGCCAGGACATGATCCGCGAAGGCACCTGGCCGAAGGACAAGCCGCTGCCGGATCCGGAGGGCTACGTCGCGCGCAACCTGATGGAGACGGCGCTCAAGGAAGCCAACTACGTCCCGACCAAGCTGGACGCCAAGACCAACTGAGCCGGCTGGCCCGGTTAGCGAAGCGCGGGGGCGGGCCATCGGGCCCGCCCTTTCGCGTTTCGGGCGACCCTGCGGCCCGCCCCGCCTTGACAACGCCGCGGCCGGCGGCCGACCATTCCCTCCCCCAAGCGTGAGTCCGCGTGCGTCAACCCGCCATCCAACGGGAGGAACGATCATGCGCGTCCATGGGCTCCTGCGTGCGGCCGCCGTCGCGGCCATCGTCTGCGTCCCGCCCGCCATCGGCACGGCCGCGGCCCAGACCAAGATCACGGTGGGCAAGACCACCGGCGGGTCGGGCTTCCACATTCCCACCTACGTCGCGATGGACCAGGGCTTCTACCAGGCCGAGGGGCTGGACGCCCGCTTCATCGCGATGACCGGCAAGGCGCTGGTCACCGCCGGCCTCTCCGGCAATGTCGACTTCGTGCCGATCCCGTCCGGCGGCGCGCAGGCGGCGCTGTCCGGGGCGGAATTGCGCTACGTCGTCGGCCAGTCGCTGAAGTCGCAATGGGTCATCATCGCCAGGCCCGAGATCACCAAGGTCGAGGACCTGAAGGGCAAGGTGATGGGCTACGGCCGCGCCGGCAGCGCCGACTACGACGAGGGCGCCACCGTGCTCGCCCGCTTCTTCAATCTGGAGGCGGGGAAGGACTACAAGGTGATCTCGTTCCAGGGCGAGCCCGAGCGCATCGCCGCGCTGATCAACGGCGACATCCAGGGCGGCCTGGTCTCCGCGCCGCATGCGGCCAAGGCGAAGACGGCCGGGCTGCGTGCGCTGATCCGCACCGGCGACTACCTGCCGCGGGTCGGCGGCACCGTGTGGACGACCAAGGACTATGTCGAGAAGAATCCCGAGACGGTGAAGAAGTTCGTCCGCGCCATCGGCAAGGCGGTGATGTACTTCCGCGACAACCGCGCCGGCTCGATCGCCACGCTGAAGACGCACCTCGGCGTGCCGACCGACGAAGAGGCGGGCTACATCTGGGACGAGCTGCACAACACCTTCGGCGCCGAGCTGCCCAAGGACCTGTTCCGCGAGATCTTCGAATCGCGCCGCATCGACATGGTCGCCGC
>JBFWNZ010000437.1:0-2804 GCA_050250795.1 Alphaproteobacteria bacterium
AGGCGCTGGTCGCGGCATTGCAGCCGGGCTATCCGGTCTACTGCCTGAAGCCGGCGGTCCTGGCCCGCGCGGCGCGGCGTTTCCTGGACGGGTTTCCCGGCCGCGTCATGTATGCCGTGAAGTGCAATCCGCATCCGCTGGTGCTGCGCGCCTTCTGGCAGGCCGGCTTGCGCGACTTCGACACGGCATCCCTGGCCGAGATCGCGGCGGTGCGCGAACTGGGGCCGGAGGCCGGCTGCTATTACATGCATCCGGTCAAGTCGCGGACCTCGATCCTGACCGCGCATGCGGTCTATGGCGTGCGCCATTTCGTGATCGACGATCCCCAGGAACTGGCCAAGATCCTGGACGAGACCGACCGGCCGGAGGAACTGGCGATCCTGGTGCGCATGGCGACGCCGACGGCCAAGGCGCGCTATGAGCTGTCGCGCAAATTCGGCGCGCGGCCCGATGCCGCGGCGGCGCTGATGCGGTCGGTGCATGCGGCCGGCTGCGCGACGGGGCTCGCCTTCCATGTCGGCTCGCAATGCCTGACGCCCGAAGCCTATGGCGATGGCCTCGCGCTTGCGGGGCAGGTGATCGCGGATGCGGGCGTTCCGGTGCGCCACCTCGATGTGGGCGGCGGTTTTCCGGCCAGCTATATCGGCGAGGAGCCGCCGCCGCTGGACGCTTATTTCGATGCGGTGCGCGCCGGGTTGGAAGCGATCCGGCTGCCGGCCGACTGCACCGTGTGGTGCGAGCCGGGGCGCGCGCTGGTGGCGGCGGGATGCTCGCTGCTGGTGCAGGTGCAACTGGTGCGCGACGACGCTGTGTTCATCAATGACGGCGTCTATCACAGCCTGTCCGAGGCGATCACCGGCCAGCTTCGCCATCCGGCCCGTCTGCTGCGGCCGGGCGAGACGGCCAGCACGACCATGCGCGACTACACGGTGTTCGGTCCGACCTGCGATTCGACCGACCTGCTGCCCTATCGCATGCCGCTGCCCGACGATGTGCGCGAGGGCGACTGGATCGAGATTTCCGACGTGGGCGCCTATTCCAACGCGCTCGCCACCCATTTCAACGGTGTCTATCCCGACACCTTCGTCACCGTCGGCTGACCCTGGAGCCCCTGCGATGATCGAGAAAACCGTGCTGTGCATGAACAAGCGCGGCTTCCACCGCATGGCCTACACGGAGTGGGGGCCGCGCGACGCCGAGCGGACGGTGGTCTGCGTGCACGGGCTGACGCGCAACGGCCGCGATTTCGATCTGCTGGCCGAGGCGATGGCCGGGGCCGGCTGGCGGGTGGTGTGTCCGGACGTGGTCGGGCGCGGGCGCAGCGAATGGCTGGCCGACGCGCGCGGCTATGGACAGCCGCAATATATGTCGGACTTGACGACGCTGATCGCGCGGCTGGACGTGGCGGCGGTGGACTGGGTCGGCACCTCGATGGGCGGGATCGCGGGCATGCTGCTGGCGGCGATGCCGGGTACGCCGATCCGCCGGTTGGTGGTGAACGATGTCGGGCCGTTCATCCCCAAGGCAGCGCTGGAACGGATTGCCGGCTATGTCGGCGGCGATCCGCGTTTCGACGGCATCGCGGAGCTGGAATCGCATCTGCGGCGCGTGCAGTCGGGGTTCGGCGACCTCACCGACGCGCAGTGGCGCCATATGGCCGAGCATTCGGCGCGGCCGGTGGAGGATGGGAAGCTGGCACTGGCCTACGACCCGGCCATCGCGGCGGGTTTCACGCCCGGCGCGATGGAAGACCTCGATATCTGGGGCGCCTGGGACCGAATCGAGGGGCCGGTGCTGGCGCTGCGCGGTGCGGAATCCGACCTTTTGCTGCGAGAGACGGCGGCCGAGATGGCCGCGCGCGGTCCGAAGGCAACAATGGTGGAGATCGACCGTTGCGGCCACGCCCCCGCGCTGATGGATGCCGCCCAGATCGCGACCGTGCGAGGTTGGCTGGCGGAGCACAGGTGAATGGCGGCCTCATCCTGAGCCCGACAAAGGATGAGGTTCGCTCGGTGCATCCAGCCGCTCATGCTTCGTCACGCTCAGCATGAGGAAAGAAAGAGGTTCAAGCTGATTGGGTTTATCCCGCCTTGAGCCGTTTCGCCGCCTCGACCGCGAAATAGGTCAGCACGGCGTCGGCGCCGGCGCGCTTGAAGCCGAGCAGGGATTCCATCATCGCCTTGTCGCCGTCGATCCAGCCGCGCTCGGCCGCGCCCTTCAGCATCGCGTACTCGCCTGACACCTGATAGACGACCGTCGGCATGCCGAAGGCGTCCTTCACCCGGCGCACGATGTCGAGATAGGGCATGCCCGGCTTGATCATCACCATGTCGGCGCCTTCCTGGATATCCAGAAGCACCTCGCGCAGCGCCTCGTCGCTGTTGGCCGGGTCCATTTGATATGTGCGCTTATCGCCTTTTAGCGCGCCCTTCGAGCCCACGGCATCGCGGAACGGTCCATAGAAGGCGGAGGCGTATTTGGCGGCGTAGGACATGATGCGCACATGCTCCAGGCCCGCGGCGTCGAGGCCGTTGCGGATGGCGCCGACCCGTCCATCCATCATGTCCGAGGGCGCGATGGTGTCGCAGCCGGCCTCAGCCTGCACGATGGACTGGCGGACGAGGATTTCCACCGTCTCGTCGTTCAGGATTTCCTCGCCCTGCATCACGCCGTCATGGCCGTGGCTCGTATACGGGTCGAGCGCCACGTCGCAGACCACCATCATCTCCGGTGCCGCATTCTTGACCGCGCGGATCGCCTGACAGACGAGGTTGTCGGGGTTGGTCGCCTCGCGGCCGTCCTCG
>JBFWNZ010000438.1:0-2794 GCA_050250795.1 Alphaproteobacteria bacterium
CTCGCACAGCGGCGCCAGCGGCACCTGCTTCCCGTCGAAATCCAACTTGCCGGCTTCGGCCTTCTCCAGGTCCAGGATGTCGTTGATAAGCCGCACGAGGCGTTCGCAGTTCTTGTGCGCGATGCCGAGCAGTTGCTTCGCCTTCGGCGGCAGTTCGCCGGCGACACCGCCCATCACCAGGCCCAGCGACCCGCCGATGGAGGTCAGAGGCGTGCGCAGCTCATGGCTGACGGTCGAGATGAATTCGCGCTTCATCTGCTCGACCTGCCGGCGCTCGGTGATGTCGCGGATGATCCCGGAATACATGTGCTGCTCGCCCAGCCACATCTCCGATATCGACACCTCGACGGGGAACAGCGTGCCATCGGCATAGCGCGCCTCGCTCTCGACCGTCAGGCCGAGACGTTCGTGGTTCACCGGCCATATGGTCCGCCCGCTACCGCGCGGCTGGGACGGGAACAGCATCTCCATCCGCAAGTTCGCAATCGCGTTCGCCGGACGGCCGAACATGCGCTCCGCCGCCTTGTTGAACGCCAGCAGCGATCCATCCTCGGCGAAGCTGATAATCGCATCCGACGCCTTGTCGAAGATGATGCGAAGCTGGGCCTCGCGCTCCTGCAACGCTGTTTCGAGCCGCTTGCGGGTGTTGATCGGCGCATGCGTCACCAGCACGGCATCCTGGCCGCCATAGCGCAGGAACCGGCCGGACGCCGTCATCCATTGCGGTCCGGTGGGTGTCTGAAGACAGGTTTCGTACTCGTCGACAAAGCCGTCCCGGCGCAGCCGCTCGATCAACTCATTGCGGACCAAGGGGTCGATATAGAACTCCGACGCCTTGTGCTCGCCGATCTCCTCTGCCTGGAGGCCGTACATTTCGAGCGCCCGCGTGTTCAGGCGAATGAATTCATGCGTTTCCGCGTGGCTCAGGATCAGCGGCAGAGGCACGGCGTCGAGCAGTTCCTGCTGGGCCGTCTCAAGGTTCTTGTGCCCGGTAATGTCGTCCAATTCGACAATCAGGCATTCCTCGCCGTCGAAGTTGATCGGGCTGGCCGACAGCTTGACCCAACGCGCCCCGTCGCCGCCATCGACGGCCAGTTCGAAATCCTCGATCCGCCCGTGCTCGGCCACAAGCCGGCTCAGCGCCTCGCGGGCGCCGGGATCGGCACAGCGTTCGGGCGCCCGCGTGCCGCGCAAGCCCCCGGACGCGGTGCCGAACAGACGATGCGCCGACCGGTTCGCCCGCCGGATCACGCCGTCCTCTCGACCGATGATCAACAGCGGAAAGGGTGTCGCCTCGAACACGTTGGTCAGCATCGTCTCGCTTTCCGCGAGATCGCGCGTCCGCCGGCGCTGGGCCAGATAGAAATAGACCGCGGCGAACACCGCGATGCCCTTTGCCAGGCCGATCCCGAGGGCATGCGCCATACTCGCAGTATGCCAAAGGAAGAATCCGGTGGCGGCCAGGGCCAACAGGGTCGCCACCGCAACGACGCCCCATTCCTTTGACCGCAGCCGCGTCCGGACGGAGATGCTTCGCCGCCCCTTGCGCCGGTCGCCTCTATCGTGAAACTGTCTTGTCACCGCTCGGTTCACCGTCGCCATTGAGGCCGATCCTCGCATAGAACGGGCCGGCCGATTTCCACCCGAGGTCAGAAGGTACAATCGACCGATGACGATTCCCAAGCTCGATAAGATTCTGATGGTGGAGGACGATCTCGACATCCAGACCGTCGCCGAAATGGCGCTCGCTGCCGTTGGCGGCCATACGGTCCATCTGTGCAGTTCCGGGCAGCAGGCCCTGGACGACGCGCCGGGCTTCGCGCCCGACCTGATCCTGCTCGACGTGATGATGCCGGGAATGGACGGCCCGACGACCTATCACGCGCTGCGCGAGCGGCCCGACACGGTAGCGACCCCGGTCATCTTCATGACGGCAAAGGTCCAGCCGGCCGAGCTTGCCTCCTACAAGGCGCTGGGGGCCATCGGCGTGATTCAGAAACCGTTCGATCCGATGACGCTGGCGGACGAGGTCGCCGCGCTTTGGACCGCGCATCACGGCTGACGCCGGGCCGCGCCGATCCCATATAGGGACAATGGCCGCGCCGACCGACGACCGCCTCGACCCCACGGCACAGGAGCAGCGACAGCGCGCAGCGCTGCGGCGGCACCGCATCATCGCGACCGGCATGCTGCTCGTCATGGGCGCCATATTCGTCGCGACGCGGATGGTCGAGGCGCCGAACTTCTGGCTGCAACTCCTGGAGGCCGGCACCGAGGCCGCGCTTGTCGGCGGGCTGGCCGATTGGTTCGCCGTTACGGCCCTGTTCCGCCGGCCGCTGGGATTGCCGATCCCGCATACCGCACTGGTTCCGCGCAACAAGGACCGCATCGGCGAGGGGCTCGCCGCCTTCGTCGAGCGCAACTTCCTCGACCCCGACCTCGTCGCACGCAAGCTGGCCGCCGAAAACCCGGCCCGCCGGCTGGCGGAATGGATCGCACAGCCCGACCGGGCCGCCGCGGTCTCGAACCATCTCGCCGCGGCCATTCCCCACATCGTGGAATCCCTGAACGACCGCGAGGTCCGCCGTTTCCTGCGTCATGCCGCCAGCCGCCAGTTGCAGGGCGTGGATGCCGCCGGCCTGATCGGCCGCGCCATTGCGCTGCTGACGGACCGGGGCCAGCATCATGCACTGGTCGACCAGGGCGTATCGCTTTTGCGCGAGCGACTGATCGCCGGCCAGGACCATATCGTCGAACTGGTCGAACGCCGCAGCCGCTGGTGGACCCCGCGTCG
>JBFWNZ010000439.1:0-2790 GCA_050250795.1 Alphaproteobacteria bacterium
AAATCGACGCAGATCGTGTGATCGTCGATGACGACGAACTGCTCGGGATTCTTCAGGCTTCCGGCCGACATCTGGAATGTCGGGAAGCCTCCGACCGAGACCGCGCGGTCGAGCGACCATTTTACGTCGGCCGAGGTCACCGGCGTGCCGTCGTGGAAGGTGGCGTCCTTGCGCAGCTTGAAGGTGATCGACATGTCGTCGATCGTCCACGCCTCTGCCAGTTCGGGCTTGAACGTGTTGCGGTCGTAATACATGACGCCGTTGTCGAGCGTCTTGACCTCATGACCGATCAGGCGGTCGTAGCTGTTCCAGGATGCCTCGTAACCCGGCACGTTGGTGCCGACGCCGTGGATGTCGAGGTTGTTGGGCCCGCTCTCCGACACGATGAGCAGGGTACCGGCGCGGCCCTGAGCGCGGCTAGGCGTCCAGGTGGCGGGAACGACGGTGGCAAGGCCCGCGACGGCAGCGGTTGCCGAGGCGGATTTCAGAAAGTCGCGACGCTTCATGACGGTTCCCCTTCTTGGCTCCGGCGCTCGATCACGCCGCTTCAAAAAGGCAAAGCATCAATCGTGCCATTTCTATAATTGTTATCAAGTTACTGAAATATAATGTAAGTTCGCGCAGGCGGCCTCTCTAAAGGAGTCCTATATGCATGCACGTTGCATAATAATGCGTTTTTGTTGCATAATTAGTGATCATTTCCGTTGGTGCCTATTCTTTAGGCAGAAGGTCGCTTGGCCTGTATCGACTCGGCGAACGCGTCGGGTTCCATCCGGTGGTGCGATGAGGATGTTCGCCTGATTAGCTCAAGGTCGGGCGAGCGACGGCGAAACGATCGCCGCTTGCCCCGTGCAAGAAATGGTGTGCGACGGCCACGTCCGTCGATCGCCCGATCAGCGCGAACGATACGCCCTGACGCGCGCCAAGGTCGCCGCAATGTCTCCGGCGAGCAGGTCGGCAACGCGGGTCGCGATGCGGGGAAGTGCGCGCCGGGCGCTGATGGCGAGCGCGATGTTCTGCGGCCCGACATTCTGCCCGGCGACCGGAATGGCGAGAAGCTTGCCGTCCAGCAGCTCCTGGGCGACATCGAGCTCCGAGGTCAGCGCCGCGTGGCTGCCCGAAATCACGAGCTGTTTCAGCAGTTGAAGGGAGTTCGTCACGACCGGCGGTCGATCTCCGGAGAACACCCAGCCGTGACGCGCCTCCAGCATGCGTCGAATGGCGAGAGAGGGACTTTGCACCGCGATGGGGTGATCCCGCACCTGCGACAGTCGCACCTCCTTCTCACCGGCAAGAGGATGGCCGGGCGAAAGGACGTAAAGCAACGGCAGCTCGTCACTCCACATCAGATGCAGATCGCGTTGCGCGCGGACGTTGAAGGCAAGCGCGACGTCGGCATTGCCCGCCTCGAGGGCGGCGACGGCGTCGTCGGGCGTGCCGATCTCGACGTCGATCCGCACCCGCGGATAGATGTCCGCGACATGGTGCAGGAAGCGCGGCAGCACGCTGTTCACAAGGCTGTCCATGGTCACGAGCCGGATATGGCCGAGGTCCACGCCCTGCATCTGCTTGACGTCCGACCAGATGCGGTTCTCGTCCGCCTTCCATCTCCGGGTGAGCACGACGAACATCTCGCCGACGGGCGACAGCGTCATCCCGGTCGACAGGCGATCGAACAGCGGCACGCCGAGCCGGTCTTCGAGAAGCTTGATCTGGCGGTCGATCGCCGACGCCGCAATGCCGGTGGCGCGGGACGCTCCCTGGATGGATCCGTGCTCGGCGACGGCTTCGACATAGTTTAGGCCGCGGGGAACGAGGTGGAGCGCCATGCGTCCTCATTCTAATTAATAGAACGCAGGATTGTCGATAATGTCATGGATTGCAATGGGCCGTTGCCGCTAGCGTAGCTGCAAGAGCAGAGAACTTGACGGCCCTTTCCAATGACCGATGCGATCCGCGAACTCAATGCAGCCCCGCGCCATGCGGCGATCGCCGCGATGGAGCCGCTGGTCGAACGCTCCGCATGGGTGGCCGAACTGACGGTCGACGCGCGCCCCTTCGCAGACCACGATGCGCTGGCCGCCGCCCTGGTGGAGACCATCCTGCAGGCAGGTTTCGAGCGCCAGCTTGCCCTGTTCAACGCCCATCAGGAACTCGCCGGGGAAGAGGCCAGCGAGGACCGCATGACCCGGGCGTCCATCAGCGAACAGCAGCGACTGGGCCTGTGGCTGCTTTCGCCGCACGACACCCGGCGCCTTCGGCGCCTCAATGCGACCTATCGTGCGCGTTTCGGCCACCCGTTCATCGTCGCCCTGCATCGCGTCCGCGACGTGCCGGCCCTGTTCGAGATCTTCGAGCGCCGCCTTCGCGCCTCGGCGATCGAGGAGCACGCGACCAGCCTGGCCGAGATCGCCTCCGTCATCCATTCCCGCACCACGTCCGCCTTCGGGCCGGCTGCGGCCGAAGCTTCCCATGTCCCCGCCGAAAACCAGGAGTAATGCCATGAAAGCCTTTCTACCCGTCATCGCCGCTTCCGTGCTCGCATTGTCTGCATCGACCGCCAGCGCGAAGGATCTGATCCGCGTGGCCGGAAACTTCGCCCAGGAGCACGCTTCGTCGCTCGCCATGGCGAAGTTCGAGGAGGAACTGGAGCGTCTTTCCAGTGGCGAGATCGACGTCAACGTGTTCCCGGCGCAGCAGCTGGGAGGTGCGGCCGAAAACGTGCAGGCGGTAAAGATCGGCGCCGTGGAAATGATGTGGGTCGGCACCGCCTACCTCACGCGCACGGTC
>JBFWNZ010000440.1:0-2766 GCA_050250795.1 Alphaproteobacteria bacterium
TCGCCATGGATGAAGGCCTGCGCTTCGCCATCCGCGAGGGCGGCCGCACCGTCGGCGCCGGCGTCGTCACCGGAATCATCGAGTAAGGGCAGGTTCGGAGGCGGGCGTTAGGGGTATAGCTCAGCTGGTAGAGCGGCGGTCTCCAAAACCGCAGGTCGCGGGTTCGAACCCTGCTGCCCCTGCCATCCGGCTGGATGGATAACGCCCCGGGGCCGCGGCAAGCGGCCCCTGACGGCACCGCGATCAGGCACGATCGGACGACGAACGATGGCGACGAAGACAAGTCCCGCACAGTTTATCCGCCAGGTGCGCCAGGAGTTCGACAAGATCACCTGGCCGACCCGGCGGGAGACGATGGTGACGACGATCATGGTGTTCATCATGGTGATCGTGGCGTCGCTGTTCTTCCTGATCGCCGATCAGATCATCGCGTGGCTGGTGAAATTCGTGCTCGGTATCGGAGGCTAGGGGATGGCGCATCGCTGGTACGTCGTGCACGTCTATTCGGGCTTCGAGAAGAAGGTCTCGGAGTCGATCCGCGACCAGGCCGTCCAGAAGGGCCTGGAAGAGGATATTCTTGAAGTGATGGTGCCGACCGAAGAGGTCGTGGAAATGCGGCGCGGCACGAAGGTGAGCGCCGAACGCAAGTTTTTCCCCGGCTATGTCCTTGTGCATATGAATCTGAGCGACGATGCATGGCATCTCGTGAAGAACACGCCCAAGGTGACGGGATTCCTGGGCGCGCGCGGCAAGCCCTTTCCGATCAGCAAGTCGGAAGCGGACCGCCTGCTGCGCCAGATCAAGGAAGGCGTCGACCGGCCGAAGCCGTCGATCACCTTCGACATCGGCGAGCAGGTGCGGGTCAGCGACGGCCCGTTCGCCTCGTTCAACGGCTATGTCGAGGAAGTGGACGAGGAAAAGGCGCGTCTGAAGGTGTCGGTATCGATCTTCGGCCGCGCGACCCCGGTGGACCTGGAGTACGGGCAGGTCGAGAAGCTTTGAGCGGGTACCGCCGCGCATGCGGCCGGTGCCCATTAACCGTGCGGGAGGCCAATCCGTGAAGCCCATCGGACGCCGCACCGCGCACCCTTCCGAGGAGAAGGATTGAGGCATGGCACGTAAGAAAGTTGCAGGCTATATCAAGCTGCAGATCCCGGCAGGCAAGGCAACGCCGTCGCCGCCGGTCGGCCCCGCGCTGGGTCAGCGCGGCATCAACATCATGGAGTTCTGCAAGGCGTTCAACGCGTCGACGCAGGGTATGGAAGAGGGCATGCCGGTCCCGGTGGTGATCACCGCCTATGTCGACCGCAGCTTCAGTTTCGTCACCAAGACGCCGCCGGCCAGCTATTTCCTGCGCAAGGCCGCGGGCATCCCGAAGGGGGCGACCGCGCCCGGCCGCGACAAGGCCGGTACGGTGACGCGCCAGCAGGTGCGCGAGATCGCGGAGAAGAAGATGGCGGATTTGAACGCCGTCGATCTGGACGCGGCGTCGCGCATCATTGAGGGATCGGCCCGGTCGATGGGCCTCGAGGTCGTGGAGTGACGGCGATGACGCAGAACAGCAAGCGTTTGCGCAAGGTTTATGATGGCATCGACCGCGAGAGCCAGTACGAACTGGATGCCGCGGTGAAGCTGCTGAAGGAGCGGGCCAGCGCGAAGTTCGACGAGACGGTCGAGATTTCGATGAACCTGGGCATCGACACCCGCCACGCCGACCAGCAGGTGCGCGGTGTCGTCAGCCTGCCGCATGGCACCGGCAAGTCGGTGCGCGTGGCGGTGTTCGCGAAGGGCGACAAGGCGGAGCAGGCGAAGGCGGCGGGTGCCGACATCGTCGGCGCCGACGACCTTGCGGAGAAGATCCAGGAAGGCCAGATGGATTTCGACCGCTGCATCGCGACCCCGGACATGATGGCCGTGGTCGGGCGGCTGGGTAAGATCCTGGGCCCGCGCGGTCTGATGCCGAACCCGAAGCTGGGCACGGTCACGCCCAACGTCGCGGATGCGGTCAAGGCGGCCAAGGGCGGCGAAATCCAGTTCCGCGCCGAGAAGGCGGGGATCGTGCATGCCGGTATCGGCAAGGCGAGCTTCAGCGAGACGGCGCTGGTCGAGAATGCGCGCGCCTTCGTCGATGCGATCAACCGCGCCAAGCCGGCGGGGGCCAAGGGCACCTATATCAAGAAGCTGGCCCTGAGTTCGACCATGGGGCCGGGCTTGAAGATTGCGGTCGGCAGCGTCGCGGCGAGCGGCGCGGCCGAGTAAGGAATTCGCCGCCGGGTAAGCCCGGCGGCGGACCCGCGGCGGTCCGGGGAACCGGGCCGTCGTACCTGTCCGAGATTGTCGGTGCGTCCGGTTCCGCCGGACGCCTAATCGGGAAACCGGCCGGCATGAGACAGTGGTGACGGGTCGTGGCCGGTATCCGCCGGACAGGACTTGGACCTCTGGGACAGGCGAGCGGTCGCCGCGGCGGCTTCGGCAGCCGGGGCGATCTTGGTGCAACCGGCCGGCGGGTTTTGCCGGCCATTCTAGGAGGCGATCAGTGGAGCGTTCCAAGAAAGAGGCGCTGGTCGCTGAGCTGCATCAGACCTTCGTGGACAGCAATCTCGTGGTGGTGACCCACCAGGCCGGCATGACGGTCGCAGAGATGTCCGCGCTCCGCGTGCGCATGCGCGAGGTCGGGGCTTCGTTCACAGTGACGAAGAACCGGCTGGCCCGTATCGCTCTCGCGGGGACGAAGTTCGAAGGGCTTGCCGACAGTTTCACCGGGCC
>JBFWNZ010000441.1:0-2722 GCA_050250795.1 Alphaproteobacteria bacterium
CCGAACATCATCATCCAGCAGCAGTCGAACTCGCTTGCCATGCGACAGATCAACCCGCGCGGGCCGGGCAAGTTCGAACTCGCCTGGACCTTCATCGGCTATGCCGATGAGGATGAAGCGATGACCACGCGCCGCCTGCGCCAGGCCAATTTGTTCGGTCCCTCGGGCCTCGTCTCGGTCGACGACAGCGAGATCATGAAGCTGAGTCAGGACGGTATCGGCGCATATGAGGATGCGGAGGGCCTCTACGAGATGGGCGGGCGCGAGACCGAGGACGAGAACCACATGGTGACGGAAGCCGCCATCCGCGCCTTCTACAAGGCCTATCGCGACGTGATGGGGTTGTAACGCAATGCCGACGCCGATCGAACTGCGCCTGGAAGTCGAGGATCTCTACACCGCCTACGCCGAAGCCCTGGACGACGGCAATATCGAGGCATGGCCCGAGTTCTTCGTCGACGATTGCCTTTATCTCGTCATCCCCAACGAGAATTACAGCCGGAGTCTGCCGCTGGCGACGATCCGCTGCGAAAGCAAAGGGATGCTCAAGGATCGGGTGGTCGCCGTGCGGGAGACCATGGCCTTCGAGCCACGGACGCTTCGCCATCTGGTTTCGAATTTTCGGGTGAAGGCGAACGGGGACAACGGTGCCGCTCCCTTCGATGTCCTGGCCAATTACGCGGTGTTCGAGAGTCTCATCGACGAGCCGGCTCGCGTGTTCAACACGGGTCGTTATGTGGACAAGCTGGTCCGGCGGGACGGCGTGCTGAAATTCCAGCAGAAGCTGTGCGTGTTCGATTCCGCACTCGTCCCCAATTCCATCGTCTATCCGATGTGAGAATCAGGCCGCGGGTGCCAGGAAGCGTGCGGCGGTTCCGCCGTGGATGTCGGCGCGGTCGGCATCGGTGAGATCGGCCTGAAGGTCGATCTCACCGACCGGGCTGGATGCGCTCATGTCGAAGGGAAAGTCGGTTCCCAGCATGACCCGGTCGGCGCCGACGGTTCGGATCAGGAAGCCCAGCGCCGCCGGCGAGTGGATGATGGAATCGTAGTAGAAGCGCCGGAGATAGCTGCTCGGCGGCCGGTCGATATTGGCGCGGCATTCGGGGCGGGCATGGAAGCCTGCGTCGAGGCGCCCGATAATGAAGGGCAGGAACCCTCCGGCCTGTCCGAGACAGATTCGCAGGCGCGGGAAGCGGTCGAGCAGCCCCGAAAAGATGACCTTTGCCGCGGCG
This sequence comes from Alphaproteobacteria bacterium, assembly GCA_050250795.1. Classification (GTDB taxonomy): domain Bacteria; phylum Pseudomonadota; class Alphaproteobacteria; order UBA8366; family UBA8366; genus JBFWNZ01. The sequence goes on from JBFWNZ010000441.1 coordinate 1,236, forward strand.
ATGGTGGTGTCCACCGGAAAGCCGATCAGGTTGCGCAGATGATAGTCGGGCATCCGTTCCTGGCCGGCGACATTTGCCGGATGGATCAGGACGGCAAGGTCGAGCGCCTCGGCCGCTTCGAACACCGGCCAGAATTCCTCCTCTTCGATGCCACGCCCCTCGACGTTGGAGCCGATCTCGATTCCGCGCAGCCCAAGCTGCTTCACCCGCTCGCATTCGCGGACGCTGGCGGGCACGTCCTGCAGCATGACGGTTCCAAAACCGACGAAGCGGCCGGGATGCCGCTGCATGGCAGCGGCCATGCTGTCGTTTTCCATCTCCATCAGCCGATAGGCGGCGGCATTGCGGGTCCAGTAAAGGAAGAGAAAGGGCGGAGCCACCAGCATCTGACGCTCGATGTCGAGCGAGCGCATGTAGTCGAGATGCAGGTCGAGATCGTAGAACGCCGGTGCGATGGGGCCGTATGGCCGCTCGGGCGTATGCACGATCATGCGCCCGTCCGGCCGCGTGGCGACGGGGGTCTGGCACGCTTCGCCGTATTTTCGAAGCGCCTCCAGAACGTCAGGGCCGAAATAGTGGCTGTGGACGTCGATCCGCGGGACCATCCGCCCCTCCGTCAAGGTTTGGGTCAGTCCCCGCCCGCAGCCGCAGCGCGGTTCGTGCCGAAGCCGATCTCGCTGCCCAATACCGCAACCGGCAGCTTGAGGTCTTCCTGCCAGAGCAGGGATTCCATGTAGATGTGCAGCGGCTGGTCCTGGACGGTGAGTTCGTAGACCGTCTCATCGTAGCTTGCGTGATTGTGGACGGCCCAACCCGGTGCGGACAGCATCAGGTCGCCTGCCTTCCACTCATAGACCTTGCCCTGGACGGTGCTGCGGCCGCTGCCCTGGAAGTAGTAGTTGATCGCGGCCGAGACATGGCGGTGCGGCCGGTCCACGATCTTCGCCGGTCGCATGCACATGGTGGCGAAGAAGTTCGGCGTGCAGCCATTCGTGCGGCCGGTGCAGGTGTTGTACATCATGTACAGGCGCCGGCCGATATAGTCCTTGCCCAGGGCCTCAAGCTTGTCGAGGTGGTGCTGCACCTCCGCCCAGGGCCAGTGCAGGGGCTTCGATTCCACGGTGTCCGGGTTGATGAGGGTCTCGTACGGCATCATCCAGGCGCCGTCCTCATTAAGCTGGAACGTGCCGTAGGGGCTCCTGCGGCGCGGGTCCTCGCGGCCCTTCTCCTCGCCGCGTTCGTCCACCGCCTGAACCAGGGGCGGGTTTTCCTCGGCGATGTAGACGTTCAGCTTCTGCAGCAGCGGCACGTTGGAGTAGGTCAGGCGCACCTGCAGCTCGTCGCCATCGTTGACATGGCGATAGATCGCATAGGACGGCGAGTTCCAGACATCGTAGCGGTCGAAGTCGGTCCGCTTTCCGGCCATGACGGAATAGCCGCTGCCGCCGATGCAGAAGTTCACCTCGGTGGCGTTATGCCGGAAGGGC
>JBFWNZ010000442.1:0-2697 GCA_050250795.1 Alphaproteobacteria bacterium
CAAACGACCCTGGCGCGGCTCGCTCTGGTGCAGGGCATTGTGACCGTGCTGGCCTCCGGCCTCGATCTGCTCGGGGTCGAAGCGCCCGACGAAATGCGGTAGTTTGAAAGCTGCCGGAACGCGCATGACGCGAACCCCTGAGGGACAGGGCGATCGCGCAGGGGACGATGCGCGATTTGTAAAATCAGTACCGGGGACGCCATGGCGGACGACCACAATCAGCAGGCCTATCGTGCAAGCGAGGCATCTTCGCGCGGGCAGGGCGGCGGCTCGGGCAACGATCCGCTCGCCGAATTGGCGCGGCTGATCGGGCAGAGCGATCCGTTCGGCGAATACGGCCGCAACAATGGCAACCGCAACGCCGCGGCGGCGGCCGATCAGGCGGCCGGCTGGCCGGCGGCGGACACCGCCGCTTACACCGAGCAGCAGCCGACGCTGCCGAACCAGAGCGCCTATCAGGACCAGCCTTATGGCGCGCCAAGCTATGGCCGCCAGGCCTTCGGCAGCGCGCCGCTGTCGACCGACGCGGACGAGCATTACGCCGTTGATGCGCATGCGCCGGGCTACCGGACGCCGGGCCACGCCCCGAGCGACTATCAGCCGAACGGCACCGTGCCGGGCTACGAAGAGGCATTCCCGCCGTCGCAGGACGCGCACTACGACGTGCATCAGCAGTTCGGCCCGGCGGATTCCGACCATTACTACGATGACGTTCAGCCGAACCGTCGTCGCATCGGCATCGGCGCGATCGCCGGCGTCTTTGCGCTCGCCGTGCTGGGCACCGCCGGCGCTCTCGGCTATCGCGCGGTCTTCGGCCCGTCGTCGGCGCCGACCAATCCGCCGGTCATCAAGGCCGACAACGCACCGAGCAAGATCGTGCCGGCGAGCCCGAACCAGGACGCCGGCAAGACCATCACCGATCGCGTCGGCAGTGGCGGTAACGGTCAGATCGAGAAGCTGTTGTCGCGCGAGGAGCAGCCGGTCCCGGTGACGACGACCGCGAACGCGCCGGCGACCGCCGGCGCCAATCCGGCCGCTGGCGCCCCGGCCATGGGTAGCGGCGTGGTCGGCGATCCGAAGAAGATCCGCACCATCGCTATCCGTCCCGATGGCAACGACGCCGCGCCGGCTGCCGAGGTGGCGCCGACGCCGGCCGCCGTGAGCACCGCTGAGCCGACGCCGCGGCCGGTCTCCGTGACGCCGCGGCCGATCGCGACCACATCCGAACCGGCGCAGCAGGCGCCCCGGCCGCTGGCGGCCCAGACGCCCCAGCCGGCGCCCGTCCCCGCGGCTCCCGCGCCGGCACCGCGGGCCAGCAACGCGCCGCTGTCGCTCAGTCCCAATGCCGTGCAGGCGCAGGCCCCGGCACGCCCCGAGCGCGTCGCCTCGACGGCGCCTACTGCGCCGGCCTCGGCGGCGAGCGGCGGCTATGCCGTGCAGGTCTCGGCGCAGCGCAGCGAGGCCGATGCCCAGGCGGCGTTCCGCGCCTTGCAGGGCAAGTATCCGGACCAGCTCGGCAACCGCCAGCCGATGATCAAGCGTGTCGATCTCGGCGCCAAGGGCATCTACTTCCGCGCCATGGTCGGGCCGTTCGCGTCGTCCGGCGAGGCGAGCCAGTTCTGCTCGGGCTTCAAGGCCGCGGGCGGGCAGTGCCTGATCCAGCGCAACTAGGCTGACGGGCCGCAGGCGGCCATCAACAGCCTTGCGGCCGGGCTTGCTTGCCCGCGCCTATGCCGCGGGCTAAGCCGCGCCCATGGTCTTCAGCCCTTCGGCATCGCGCGCATTCATCACCGGTCTGGCCGGACCGGCGATTTCGCCGCTGGAGCGCGTGTTTCTGCGCGAGGCCGCGCCGTGGGGCCTCATCATCTTCAAGAGGAACATCAATAATCCGCAACAAGTATCTGATCTTGTACGCGACTTTCGAGATGTCGTCGGCTGGGAAGCGCCGGTGCTGGTCGATCAGGAAGGCGGGCGGGTGCAGCGCCTTGGTCCGCCGCACTGGCCGGCCTATCCGCCCGGCGCGGTCTACAGCGCGCTTTACGATCGCGACCCGGCCTCGGGCCTCGCTGCGGCGCGGCTCGGCGCACATCTGATCGCCTCGGACCTGCGGGAACTTGGCATCGACGTCGATTGCCTGCCGCTGGCGGACGTCCCGGTATCCGAGGCCGATCCGGTGATCGGCGACCGCGCCTATGGCACGGAACCGGCCAAGGTCGCCGCCATCGCCGGCGCCGTGGCGGAGGGGCTGTTGGCCGCCGGCGTCCTGCCGGTACTCAAGCATCTGCCCGGCCACGGCCGCGCCCGCGCCGACAGCCACAAGGAACTTCCCGTGGTCGATACCGACCGCGCCACGCTGGAGGCCACCGACTTCGCCGCATTCCGGCCGCTCAGGAACCTGCCGCTCGGCATGACGGCGCATGTTGTGTTCAGCGCCATTGATCGCCTCGCTCCGGCCACCACTTCGGTGACAATGGTGCGCGAAGTGATTCGCGGATCGATCGGATTCGCGGGCCTCTTGATGAGCGACGACGTGTCAATGGGCGCTTTGTCGGGGACAATTGCCGAGCGCAGCACGCAAGCGCTCGCCGCCGGCTGCGATGTCGTGCTTCATTGCAACGGCGATCTCGACGAGATGCGCGAGGTCGCCGCTGTCGCGCCCGAGCTTTCCGGCGCGGCCGCTCAGCGCGCCGAGGCTGC
>JBFWNZ010000443.1:0-2673 GCA_050250795.1 Alphaproteobacteria bacterium
ATCATTCTTGTCGGGATTTCAGGAGTGCTGTTCGCGGCCATGAACGTCGCCACGGTATTTCCGGCCAAGGAACTCAACTCCTATGTCCTGCCGTTCTACCGCTATCTGTTCGGGTCGCTGTTCCTGATACCGATCCTGTTGCGCAAGGGGCTGGTCGTGCCCATGCGGACCAGCCGCATCGGCATGCACGCGCTTCGGGGCGGTCTTCACAGCGCCGGCATGCTGTTCTGGTTCATTGCCCTGCCGCTGATTCCCCTCGCCGACCTCACGGCGCTGGGCTTCACGGGACCCATCTTCGTCACGTTCGGCGCCGCCCTCTTCCTCGGCGAGGACGTGCGCTTGCGCCGCTGGATCGCGGTGTTCGTCGGTTTCGCCGGTGCCATGCTGATCGTGCGACCTGGCTTCGCCGAGTTGAGCCTGGGGGTGCTGGCAGCGCTTGCATCGACACCGCTGTTCTCGACGTCGAATGTCATGTCGAAGATGATCGCGCGCACCGACAGCGCCGACACGATCGTGATCTGGCAATCCATTTTCATCGTGCTCTTCTCGGCGCCGCTGGCGATCATCTTCTGGCAGACTCTGACCTGGGAGCATGTCGGCTGGTTTCTGCTTGCCGGCCTGCTGGGCACGATCGGGCAACTCTTCATGCAGCATGGGTATCAGGTGGCAGAGATCTCGGCCGTCCAGCCGATCGGTTTCCTGTCCCTGATCTGGAACACGGTATTCGGATTTGTGCTTTTCAGCCAAGAGCCTAGCACGTGGACCTTCATCGGCGCAGCGGTCATCTTTTCCAGCAGCATGTACATCTCGCATCGCGAGGCGGTCCGCCGGGCCCAACTGCGGACCGCCGTCGCGGTCGGCAAACCCTGAACCGGAGGCTGGCAGGTAGCTGACGGAATCCCCCTTGCGCCGGGTTCCCCGGGTCCCCAAATCGCGCTATAGTGCGCCTAGGAAGCCGGCCCCAGAGCCGGCCATTTTCTTTTTCACCACGGATCGAGCGATGGATAAGGTTCCCATGACGCCCGCCGGGTTCAAGGCTCTCGAGGACGAGCTGAAGACCCTGAAGACGACCGAACGGCCGTTTATCATTCGGCAGATTTCGGAGGCGCGTACCCATGGCGATCTGTCTGAAAACGCCGAATATGCCGCGGCGCGCGAACGTCAGAGCTTCGTCGAGGGGCGCATCAGCGAGATCGAGGATGTGATCGCGCGCGCCGACGTGATCGACGTGGCAAAGCTGAAGGGCGGCAAGGTCATCAAGTTCGGTGCCACCGTGAAGCTGGCGGACGAAGATACCGACGACGAGGTGCGCTACCAGATCGTCGGTCCGTTCGAAGCCGACCTGGCCAAGAACCGCATATCAATCACGGCGCCGCTGGGCCGTGCCCTGATCGGCAAGTCCGTCGGCGATACGGTCGAAGTGCAGACACCGAGCGGCATCAAGAGCTACGAGGTCATGCAGGTCCAGTTCAAATAGCGCCGGATTGTGCACTGGATCGACGACGCCCGGCTTCGGCCGGGCGTTTTTATGTCAGCCTCTACGAGGGTCGTCTATGCTCCGGTGTCCGGATGGGATATCCGCGCAGACCGGCCGTGCGTCTCGTGGGGCTCGTGCGCGAACAGCCGCTAATGCTACGACAACGGCGGATAGTCTTTGGAGGAAACGGCATGCCTGGCAAAGGACCCTTGGCGCGCTTCAAGGTACTGGACCTGACCCGCGTACGCGCCGGGCCGACCTGCGTGCGGCAGCTTGCCGATTGGGGCGCCGATGTCATCAAGATCGAGATGCCGCCTTCGGCCGAGGAAGGGGAAGGCATGGGCGGGCCGCGGCTGGGTCCTGACTTCTGGAACCTGCACCGCAACAAGCGCAGCATGACCTTGAATCTCAAGGAACCGGAGGCCGTTGCGATCTTCAAGAGGCTGCTGGCCGATGCCGATGTGGTGGTCGAGAACTACCGGCCGGACGTGAAGCATCGGCTCGGGATCGACTATGAGACGGTGCGCGGTGTCAACAAACGCATCGTTTACGCCAGCATCTCCGGCTTCGGCCAGGATGGTCCCTATGCACTGCTGCCCGGTTTCGATCAGGTCGCGCAGGGAATGGGTGGACTGATGTCGATCACGGGCTTGCCGGGACAGGGGCCTATGCGTGTGGGTATCCCCGTTGCCGACCTGACCGCGGGTATCTTCGCTGCCATGGGCGTGCTGATCGCATTGCTGGAGCGGGAGGAGTCAGGCGAGGGCCAGTGGGTACAGACGTCGCTGCTGCAGGCCCAGATCGCCATGCTGGACTTTCAGGCGGCACGCTGGCTGGTCAACAAGGAAGTGCCGGGCCAGGCGGGCAATGATCACCCCACCAGCATCCCCACCGGCGTGTTCCCGACTTCGGACGGCAACATCAATATCGCGGCGTCAGGACAGCATATCTGGAAGCGCTTCTGCGCGGCGATCGATGCACAGAAGCTGTTCGACGACCCGTCGTATAGGACCGATTCCGACCGCTCGAGGAACCGCAAGCAGATCAACGCCGATATTGCGGAATACACCCGCAGATATACGAGCGCCGAGCTGATCGAGCGCCTCAACAAGGCGAGCGTACCGTGCGGGCCGATCTACAGCATCGACCAGGTGTTCGACGATCCGCAGGTCAAGCACATCGGTGCTGCCGCACCG
>JBFWNZ010000444.1:0-2672 GCA_050250795.1 Alphaproteobacteria bacterium
GGCGTTTTTCAGGGCTATGATTCCGAGAAACATGCCGATGCCGGCGGAAATCCCGATCTTCAGGCCGCGCGGGATGGCGTTGACGATCCATTCGCGCACCGGCAGCAGGCTGAGGATCAGGAACAGCACGCCGGAAATGAACACCGCCCCTAGCGCCACCTGCCAGCTATGCCCCATCTGGCCGACGACGGTGTAGGTAAAGAAGGCGTTGAGGCCCATACCGGGGGCAAGCGCGATGGGATAGTTCGCCAGCAGGCCCATGGCGAGGCTGCCGAAGGCGGCCGCGAGGCAGGTCGCGACGAAGACCGCGCCGCGATCCATGCCGGCATCCGCCAGGATCGCCGGGTTGACGAAGATGATATAGGCCATGGTGAGGAAGGTGGTCAGCCCGGCCAGGGCCTCGACCTTGATCGTGCTGCCGTTTTCCGACAGCCGGAATACCCGCTCCAGCATGCTTCTCCCCTGTCCGTGGCGAATCCGCCGCCCGCTCTGTCCCCGGCCCGTGCCGTCCGCTAGATTATCCGCATGAACTGGTCCGTTCCGGCAATGGCGCTTGTGTTGACCGCGGTGGCCGGCTTGGCGGCGGCGGCCGACAATCCGTTCACGAATGCGGGGCCGGGCAGTGCTGTGCCCGCGCCGCAGGCCGCACCGGCCGACGGCACGACGCGCGTCGTGCTGTCGCGCGAAACCTGCGCGCGGCTGGTCCGCCACCGGCCGTCCGCCGATGCGGCATACCGGCCCGGCGTCGACGCCCGCGGGCGGCCGGTGACGCCGGCCGATGGCGGGGATGGGCTGCGCGTCGATGTGCCGGACCAGATCGCCTTCGACGTCGCCATCAACCCGCTGCGCGGCGGGGCCGCGCGCTTCGGCGAGACCCAGATGTCGGTCGGGCGGGTGGAGTACGACATGGCGTCCGGCGTCGCGCGCCTGAACGGCCAGCCGCTGACCGACCCGGAGACGCAGGACCTGTCGCAGCGGTGTCAAAAGGTGCTGTCGGCGGGCCGGCGCTAGCGCGTCCGCCGGCATGGACATTGCCGACCTCGTTCCCGTAGAGTGCGCGCGCATTGCGGCCCCGGAGCGGGGCTTTTACGATTTCTCCATTGAGGACAATGGGATGGTGCGCGACAACTCCCACGCGGTCAGGCTGACTCGCTATTTCATGCCGACCCTGCGCGAGACGCCCTCGGAAGCGCAGATCGTGTCGCACCGGCTGATGCTGCGCGCAGGCATGGTGCGCCAGGCCTCGGCCGGCATCTATTCATGGCTGCCGCTGGGACTGCGCGTGCTGCGCAAGATCGAGCAGATCGTGCGCGAGGAGCAGAACCGCGCCGGCGCCCAGGAATTGCTGATGCCGACGATCCAGTCGGCCGATCTGTGGCGCGAATCCGGCCGCTACGACGACTACGGCAAGGAAATGCTGCGCATCAAGGACCGGCACGAGCGCGACATGCTGTTCGGCCCGACCAATGAGGAACTGATCACCGACATCTTCCGCAATTCGGTGCGCAGCTACCGCGACCTGCCCAAGATGCTCTATCACATCCAATGGAAGTTCCGCGACGAGGTGCGGCCGCGATTCGGCGTGATGCGGGGCCGCGAGTTCCTGATGAAGGACACCTATTCCTTCGACCTGGACTATGCGGCGGCGCGGCGCTCCTACAACACGATGTTCGTCTCTTATCTGCGCACCTTCGCGCGGCTGGGCCTGAAGGCGATTCCGATGCGGGCCGATACCGGCCCCATCGGCGGCGACCTCAGCCATGAATTCATCATTCTGGCCGATACCGGCGAGAGCGCGGTCTATTGCGACGCCAGCTTCCTGGGCGAGGACGTGCTGGCCGCGGCGGTCGATTATGGCGACGCCGCGGCGGTGGATGCGGTGGTCGAGCGCTATACCAATCTCTATGCGATGACCGACGAGAAGCACGACGCGGCGGAGTTCGAGCGCACGGTTCCGGCCGACCGCCGCTATGTCGGGCGCGGCATCGAGGTCGGGCACATCTTCTATTTCGGCACCAAATACTCCAAGGCGATGAACGCCGTGGTCACGGGGCCGGGCGGCGAGACCGTCACGCTGGAGATGGGCTCCTACGGCATCGGCGTATCGCGGCTGGTCGGCGGCATCATCGAGGCGAGCCATGACGATGCCGGCGTGATCTGGCCGGCCTCGGTGGCGCCCTTCACGGTCGGGCTGATCAACCTGCGCAATGGCGACGCGGCCTGCGATGCGGCCTGCGACGATATCTTCGCGAAGCTGGCGGATGCCGGGATCGAGGTGATGTACGACGACCGCGACGAGCGCGCCGGCGTGAAGTTCTCGGACATGGACCTGATCGGTCTGCCCTGGCAGCTGGTCGTGGGGCCGCGCGGCGTGCAGAAGGGCATGGTCGAGTTGAAGGACCGCAAGACCGGCGAGCGGCAGGAGATGCCGCTGGAAGCCGCGCTCGCCAAGGTCGCGGGCTGAACCGCCGATGCTGTCCGCCGTCGAACGGCTGATCGCGCTTCGCTATCTGCGTGCCCGGCGGCAGGAGGGCTTCATCTCGGTCGTCGCATGGTTCTCGCTGCTGGGCATCATGCTGGGCGTCGCGTCGCTGATCATCGTCATGTCGGTGATGTACGGGTTTCGCGAGGAGCTGCTGAGCCGTATCCGCGGCGTGATCGGCGAGATCGTG
>JBFWNZ010000445.1:0-2670 GCA_050250795.1 Alphaproteobacteria bacterium
AACCCATTGGCCGACCTGTCCGTCGACCCGCTGCAAACCCGCGAGCAGCGTATGATATCCGCCGCGGTGCTCGATTATCAAGATTTGCCCATAGCCGCGAAACGGACCGGCGAACATGACGCGGCCGTCATAGGGCGCAACCACCTGGGCGGATTCGCGCGTTGAGAAGCTGAGCCCTTTCGACGTGCCGCCGAAGCCGGTCGCCTGGCCGTAGCGCTCGGTCACGCGACCCTGCACCGGCATTGTCACGGTGCCATCGGCCGGGAAGCTGCGCACGCCCTGGGGCGGCGGTCCCGACGGAAGCGCGGCAGGCGGATGTGCCGGCGCCGGTCCGCTGCTGGGCCGCGATGGCGGCGCGATATCCGGCCGGGACGGCGGCGGTGCCGGCGCCGCTTCCTCAAGCCGCTCGAACAGTTCGCGGAGCGTCGCTGCCTTCTGTGTCAGTGCCGCAACCTGCTTGGCGGTTTGATCGCGCTGCGCATCGGTCTTGTTCTGCATCGCCGCCTTCGCCGCGAGCAGGGCGTCGAGACGCTTGCGTTCCCGCGCGAGGCCGGCGTTCGCCTGGGTAAAGCGCTCCATCTCTCCGCCGATCTCGGCGCGGACGCGCTCCAGCCCGTCGATCTCCTGGCGCAGGCTGCGGGCCCGGATCTGGATTGCGGGAATGGCGGCTTTGAGAAGCATTGCGCCGCGGACGGCGTCGATCGGTTCTGCCGTGGCGACCAGTAATGTTTCCGGCGGGTTCCGCGCGAGTCGCTGGAGGGCTGAGATGGTGCCCTGCATCTGCATTTCCCGGCGGTGCAGGGACGCGCTTCGGTTTTCCGCCTCGGTACGAAGCTCGTCCAGCCGCTGCTCCAGGCGCGACAGCAACGCCTCATGCTCTTGCGCGGCTCGCGCCGCCTGAATCTGCTCGTTGCGAAGCTTGGCGACCTCTGCATCGAGCTTGCGGGCCTCTTCCTCTAGCGCTGCCTCGCGAGCGCGTCCGGCCTCGATCCGTCGCTCGACATCCTGCAGTGTGCTGCGGTCCTGGGCGCCGGCCGCGGACGAACAGATCAGGACGACCAGTCCTGTCCAGAGCGCCTTGCGCGATTTCGCTGGTTCAGCCGGCCGCACGTTGGGCGTTCTGGTGGAGGATCAGCGAATGACCCGTCATGGCTGCGGGCTGCGGCAGCCCCATCAGTTCCAGAACGGTGGGGGCAACATCGGCCAGGCAACCATCCTGGACGGCCTGGATACCGGTGCCGCCGTTGATCACAAGGAACGGCACGAGATTGAGGGTATGCGCCGTGTGCGCCTGGCCGGTCGCAACGTCGCGCATCTGTTCGGCATTTCCGTGGTCGGCCGTCACGATCAAGGCGCCGCCGGCTTCGCGGACGGCGGCTTCCAGACGCCCAAGACAGGAATCCACGGCTTCCACCGCCTTGATCGCAGCGGCGAGGTCGCCGGTATGCCCCACCATGTCGGTATTGGCGTAATTCACGAGAATGAAATCGAACCGCCGCGACCGGATTGCCTCGACCAGCCGGTCCGTGACGTCCGGCGCCGACATCTCCGGCTGCAGGTCGTAGGTCGCGACCTTGGGGCTGGGGACCAGGATGCGTTCCTCGCCGTCGAAGACCTGCTCCTCGCCGCCGTTGAAGAAGAAGGTGACGTGGGCATATTTCTCGGTCTCGGCGATCCGAAGCTGGCGGCGCCCTGCTTCGGCGACGACCTCGCCGAGCACATGCTCCAGCGACTGGGGCGGGAACAGCGCAGGAATCATCGGGGCCAGCGCTGACGAATACTCGACCATGCCGGCGATGGCGGCGAAGCGGACGATCCGGCCGCGCTCGAAGCCGTCGAACGTCGGATCCACCAGAGCGGTCAGAATCTGACGAGCGCGGTCGGCGCGGAAATTCGCCATCAGCAGGCCGTCGCCATCGGCCATGCCGCGATACGCGCCGATCGCCGTCGGCTGGACGAATTCGTCGGATTCATCCCGCGCATAAGCGGTATCGATGGCGGCCAATGCGTTCGGAGCGCGCATGCCTTCGCCGCGCACCATGGCGGCATAACCACGGCTGACCCGGTCCCAGCGCTTGTCGCGATCCATCACGAAATAGCGCCCGGTGACGGTGGCAACCGTGGCCCCCGGCGCCTCGGCGAGGAAGGTCTGCATGTACGCGCGGGCACTGCGCGGCGGCGTGTCGCGGCCGTCCAGAAGCGCATGCACGGCAACGGGTATGCCGGCCTCGTGCAGGATACGGGCGAGTGCTGCGATGTGCGACTGGTGCGAATGCACGCCGCCCGGCGACATCAATCCCAACAGATGCGCAGTTCCGCCACTATTGCGCAGCGCCTCGATGAGGGTTAGCAGCCGCGGATTGCGGGCCAGAGAACCATCTGCGACGGCGGCATCGATCCGCGGCAGTTCCTGCATGACCACGCGGCCGGCGCCCAGATTCATGTGCCCGACCTCGGAATTGCCCATCTGCCCCTCCGGCAGACCCACATGCTTTTCGGAAGCATCGAGGCTGGCATGGGGTTCCGATGCCATCAGCCGGTCCCAGACGGGCGTGCGCGCTTGCGCGATCGCATTGTCTTCGCGCTCGCTGCGCTGTCCCCAGCCGTCGAGGACACAGAGAACGATGGGGCGTCGGGTGCTCATGGTTCCAGCTTATATCGGTCGGTTGA
>JBFWNZ010000446.1:0-2659 GCA_050250795.1 Alphaproteobacteria bacterium
GGTTGTCGAAGGATACCGGCTGCTCGGCCTGGACGCGCTGATCGGCGTCGGCGGCGACGGCAGCATGCGGATTCTCCGCCAGCTCGCGATCGCCGGCGCCATCCCCCTGGTCGGCATCCCGAAGACGATCGACAACGACATCGGCGTGACCGAGCGGGCGATCGGCTACGAGACCGCGGTCGCGGTCGCGACCGAGGCGCTCGACCGGCTGCAGCCGACGGCCGCCAGCCACCATCGGGTGATGGTGCTCGAGGTGATGGGCCGGGACGCTGGCCACATCGCGATCGCCAGCGGCATCGCCGGCGGCGCCGACGTCATCCTGATCCCGGAGATCCCCTATCGCCTGGCGCACGTCGCCGGCCATCTTCAGGCGCTCCAGCGCGCGGGCCGCAACTTCGCCCTGGTGGTGGTCGCCGAGGCGGTGCTGACGGAAAGCGGGCGGCCGGTGAAGCAGGAGGCCGGCACGTATGGCGGGATCGGCCATTATGTCGCCGAGCGGCTGAGCGAGATCACCGGGGCCGAGACCCGGGTCACCGTACTCGGCCACCTGCAGCGCGGCGGCCAGCCGACGGCGGACGACCGCGTGCTCGCGTCGGCCCTGGGCGTGCGCGCGGTCGAGCTGATCGCCGAGGGGCGGTTCGATCGCATCGTCGCCTGGCAGAACCGCGGCGTGGTCGACGTCCCGATCATCGAGGCGATCGAGGAGTACCAGGCGGTCGACCCGGAGGGGACCCTGGTCCAGACCGCCCGCGGCCTGGGCATCTGCCTCGGCGACGGCCCGGGACTGGCGGCGTGACCGAGGCGGCCGACCGCCTGTGGGCCTTCTCGCTGCGGGTGTACGGTGATCCGGCGGTCGCCGCGACCTGCCTCGACCTGCAGGACCGCCACGGGATCGACGTCAACCTGCTGCTGTGGGCCGCGTGGGCCGGTGCCGACGGCGTGCGGCTGGACCGGGCGACGATCGCCGCCGCGGTCGACGCGACCCGGCCATGGCGCGATTCCGTCGTCCGGCCGCTGCGCGCGGTCCGGCGCGCGATGAAGGCCGACCTGGGGACGGTTTCGGCGGCCGCAGGCGCCGGTCTCAGGGCTTCGATCAAGGCCGCGGAACTGGCCGCCGAGCGCCTTGAGCAGCGGGCGCTCGCGGCCCTGCCGCTGCCGCGGGCCGGGTCGGACGCGCGCGCCGCCGTGTCCGACAACCTGCTGCTATATCTGGGTTTTCAAGGGGTCGTGGAATGCCCCGGCCTACCCCATCTGGTGGAAGCCAGCTTGGCGCCGATTGGCGGCGAAGGGCTTGGCGGAAGCGGCGAACGGGCGTAGCATTTTCGCCCATGTAGAGCGCCCCACCAACTGCGACGGAGGTTTGCGATGGCAACCCTTGATCGGATCGATGCGCTTCGGCGGCAGCATGCCTCGCTCGAGACCCAGATCGACGAGGAAGTCCACCGGCCTCATCCCGATGACGGGCTGCTGCAAGAGCTGAAGCGCCAGAAGCTCCGACTCAAGGACGAGATCGCCGAGCTCAGCCGGGTCTCCTGACCGGCGCCGGCATCCCGGCGAACGAAACGGCCCGCGACGGCGACGTCGCGGGCCGTTCCGCGTTTCGGGCGGCCGCTACGGGCGGACGTCGGCGGAGCCGGGAGAGCCGGCGTTGGCGGTCCCGCCGATCGCCGGCTTGCGCAGGCCGGCGAGGCTGATCGCCGGCAGCGCGTCGCGCACGGCGGTGTAGACCGCGGCGCCGTAGGGCAGGGCCAGGACCAGCAGGGTCACCGACCAGACCCAGGCCTCGCGGTCGAGCTTGCCGAACCGCAGGCCGATCGCGAGCGCGCCGGCGACCAGCAGCACGAGCATGATCGCCTCGGTCCGGGCCATCGCGAGGCCCTGCAGCAGCGCCGGGCGGTTCTCGCACTTCGGCGTCCGCAGGAACGGCTTCTGCGAGGTCAGCATGCCCATCAGCATCGCCTGGCCGATGGTGTAGGTGAGCGCGAGCCCCGCGATGCCCGCCCGCAGGCAGTCGGCGAGGTCGCAGCGGACCTTGGCGTTGTAGAGCCAGAGGAAGCGGACCAGCTTGAAGCCGAAGACGGCGATGGTCGGCGCCAGGAAGACGGTGAGCGGGAAGTCGAAGTAGGTCGGGAACGCCAGCAGGCCGGCCGTCCAGACCAGGCCGGCAACCGCCAGGACGACGCTGAGCGCATCGGCGAACCAGGGCAGCCAGCCGACCACGAAGTGATAGCGCTGGGCTGCGGTGAGGCGGGTCGTCCGATCCCAGGGCAGCAGCGCGCGCCAGTGCCGCTTGAGGATCTGCATCGCCCCGTAGGCCCAGCGGAAGCGCTGGCGCTTGTAGCCGGCGAAGCTGTCGGGCGAGAGGCCGTGGCCGAAGGAGTGGTTGACGTAGACCGATTCCCAGCCCGCCTCGAGCATGCGCAGGCCGAGCTCGGCATCCTCGACGATGCACCACTGGCCCCAGCGCCCCGTGCCTTCCAGCGCCGCGCGCCGGATCAGGGTCATGGTGCCGTGCTGGATGATCGCGTTGTCCTCGTTGCGCTGGACCATGCCGATGTTGAAGAAGCCGGCATACTCCCAGTTGATCATCCGCTTGAACGGGCTCTGGTGGCCGTCGCGATGGTCCTGCGGCGCCTGGACGAAGCCGACCTCCGGCCGC
>JBFWNZ010000447.1:0-2654 GCA_050250795.1 Alphaproteobacteria bacterium
GACGCTGCCGGGCCCTGTGCATCCGGAGAACCTCGTCGATATGGCGCATAGCGCGGCCTTCTTTGCCGCTGCCGGCATCTGCGACGGGCATCTCGGCTGGGAGCACGCGACCCCCGAGAAAATCGCCGACCCGGCCATCCACGCCGTCTGCGACAAGGTGCGCGGCGGACCCGAGATCGCCGGCGACCTGTCCGCCTATCGGCAGGGAGCGACCGTCACCATCGAGACGACTGACGGCCGCACCGTGACCAATACGGTGCATATTCCGAATGGCGCCGGCTGCCGGGGGATCGCCTGGGCCGATATCGAGGCCAAGGTCCGGGCGTTGGGACCCGCCGCCCTGACGGGGGCGCAGGTGGAAAAGACCGTGGCGGCGATCCGGGGGCTGCGTCAGGCCGCGAACCTGTCCGATCTGATCGGCATCTTGCGTCCGGTCTGACCGGATCAGGGCCGCGCGGCCGTCATGCCGCCATCGACCACGATCTCCGTGGCCGTGATGTATCGGGCCTCGTCGCTCGCCAGGAACAGCACCGCATGGGCGACGTCCCAGGCATCGCCCATCCGCCCCATGGGCACGCTGGCATGGCGCGATTCGATCAGCGCCTGCGCATCGCCCGCGCCCAGCTGTGCCACCAGCCGGTTTTCGACCAGGGGGGTGTGCATCGTGCCGGGGACCACGGTGTTCACGCGGATGCCCTTCTTCACATAGGCGATGGCGGTGGAGCGGCTGAACGCCATAACCCCGGCCTTGGACGCGGCATAGGCCGCGCTGACCCGTCCGCCGACCTGAAAGCTCATCGAGCCGATGCTGGACAGGTTGACGATGGCCCCGCCTTTGCCCGCCGTCTCGAACTGGCGTTCCATGACGGGCAGGACATGCTTACAGCCGAGGAAGGCGGTGGTCAGATTGAGATCGATCTGCCGGTGCCAGACCTCTTCGCTCATCGAGACCGGGCTGCCCGGCGCGCTGCCGCCGACATTATTGACCAGAATGTCGATCCGCCCGAAGCGGGTCACGCAGTCCTCGACGGCGGCGCGGACCTGTTCGCTTGCCGTCATGTCGCAGACGCGGCTTGCCCAGGACGCTTCCAGTCCTTCGGCACGCATGCGATCCGCCGTGCCCGCCAGCGCATGGTCGGCGATGTCCACGCCGAACACCTTCGCGCCTTGCCGGGCCATCAGGACGGCCGTCGCCTTGCCATTTCCCCATCCGTCGCCAACCGAACCCGCGCCGGAGACGAAGGCAATCTTTCCCGTCAAGTCGAGCATGTCTCTCCCTCCTGAAGCGTCTTGCCCGCCGCTGCGCGCCGTCAGGCGGCCCGGTGGGTTCGGTAGGGCATAAGGCCGCTTTCCTGGGCGCGGATGGCAAGTGCGATATATTGCGAATAGATGCGCGCGTGTGCGAACCCGCCGCCGATAAACCATAGCCCTTCCTGGGGCGTGGCTCGGAACATGTTCGCGATCTCGCCGTCCGCGGCCAGGCCCCAGATCGGGCCGACGCGTTCGGCGATGTCATCGCCGAGGAACTCGCGCACGACCTCCTGCTGGCTCTGATAACCCGTCGCGGTGACGATCAGGTCGGCCGGCTCGATCCGCCCGTCCTTCATCAGGGCGCCATCGGGCACGAACCGCTCGATGTCGTCATACTGAAGCAGACCGATCTTTCCCTCCGCGATCAGTTCGCTGCAGCCGCAATTGAGGTAGTAGCCGCCGTGACGCCGGCGGAACTTCATCTGGTGGCCGGTTTCGTCGGCGCCGTAATCGAGCTTGAATCCGCGGGCTTGCAGGCCTTCGAGCAACTCGGCGTCGATTTCCTTCATCCGCCGCACCGCGGCCTGATAACCACGGACCAGAAGCGGATATGTGGAGGAGGTACCGACCATGTCGGCGTCGCGCAGGGGCAGGTTCTCGCCATAGTAGACCGAATGGACCAGACCCGCCGCGGTGATGCTGGCGACCGTGGTCGAGCCGCGCTGAACCATCCGCACATTGGCACCGTGACTGAACAGGTCTTGCGCCACGTCATGGGCGCTGGTGCCGGTTCCGAGAACCAAGGCGTTGCGTCCGGCCCAGTCGGCGCCGCTGGAAAAGTCGTGCGTGTGCACCATCGTTCCGGAAAAGCGCTCCAGCCCCGGGAAAGCGGGCTTCTTCGGCTTGCCGACAACCCCGTTGGCAAAGACGAGATGACGGGGCCGCAGAACGCGCTCCGAACCGTCGCCGCGCTGGACGCCAGCCCGCCAGTTGCCCGCCTCGGCGTCGAATGCCGCCCCCGTGAAGGCCGTCGCGTTCCAGACATTGCATTCCATCGCCCAGGCGTAGGTCTCGAGCCAGTTCGCGATCATGTCCTTGGGCAGGAACTCGGGCCAGCTTGGCGGGAAGGGCAGGTAGGGCATGTGGTTGAGCCCAACCTTGTTGTGCAGCGCAAGCGAGTGATAGCGGTTGCGCCAGATGTCGCCCACGCGGGCATTGCGGTCGACGACCAGCGTATCGACGCCCAGCAGCCGCAGCCGCGCCGCGAGGCTGAGGCCCGCCTGACCCGCGCCGATGATCAGGACCGCCGGTTCCCGATCCGCGAAGTTTCGCTCGATCTCCCGATTGTCGCTCCAGTTCCGGCCGCCGAATGTCCGCGAGTAGGCGGACCCCTCGGGACGCCG
>JBFWNZ010000448.1:0-2587 GCA_050250795.1 Alphaproteobacteria bacterium
TTCTCGCGGTCCGCCGGCTTGCGCAGGCCGACATAGGTCATGCGGTTGTTGGGAACGGTGCCTTTCGGGTCGGTGAGATAGGCGTCCAGCGTCGCAGCATCCCAGTCGATGCCGGCCTCTTCCATCGCCTTGGAATACCGGAAGCCCTGGACCGTCCCGGATTTGCGTCCGAACAGCCCGTGCAGGGACGGTCCGAGCTTGTTCTGGCCCGCTTCAACGGAATGGCATGCCTTGCACTGGTTGAAGACCTGCTTGCCCTTGTCGGCATCGGCGGCGGACGCAGAGGTTGCGGCGCCGGCCAGGATGAGGATAGGGACCGCCATGCGGAAGATGGACATCGCGTTTCATCCATATTGTTGATTGGTCGGTCGCCCAGACTTACGAGCGCCTGCCGCCGATGTCGACCGGGGGGCGGCAAAAGGTAACAGGGGCATGTCGCTGCCGCATGGTTTCCCGTCTTGGGATGCGGGCGGCGCCTCCGCTATAGAAAGGCTCCGAGCAGCAGGAGATACGGTCATGCGTCATGCGAGCAACGATCTGGAGCCGTTCTGGCTGCCCTTCACGGCGAATCGCGATTTCAAGCAGCAGCCCCGGCTGGTGGTCGAGGGCAAGGGCCTTTGGCTGAAAAGCCATACCGGCCATGAGATACTGGATGCCGTGTCCGGCCTGTTCTGCTCGCCGGCAGGCTACGGCCGCCAGGAGATCGCGGATGCGGTGCACCGCCAGCTTCTCGATCTGTCCTATATCCCGTCCTTCCAGCACAGCCATCCGGCCGCGTTCGAACTGGCGCGCCGCGTCGCGGCCCTGACGCCAGGCGATCTGGACCGCATCTTTTTCGTCAATTCGGGCTCGGAAGCGGTCGAAACCGCGATGAAGATGGCGCTGCAATATCATCGCGCCCGGGGTCAGGGGCAGCGCCAGCGCTTTGTCGGTCGCGAACGCGGTTATCACGGCGTGAACTTCGGCGGTTTTTCCGTCGGTGGCATCGTCCGTAACCGCGAGGCCTTCGGGCTGGGTCTGCCGGGCGTGCTGCATATGCGCCATACCTGGAACCCGGACGTCCGTTTCGTCCAGGGACAGACGGAGACGGGCGCGGACCTTGCGGACGACCTGCAGCGCTTCTGCGACCTGCATGGCGGCGACAGCATCGCTGCTTGCATTGTCGAGCCCGTGGCCGGATCGACCGGATGCCTGCCGCCGCCGAAGGGCTATCTGGAGCGGCTGCGGTCGATCTGCGACCGGCACGGCATTTTGCTGATCTTCGACGAGGTGATCTGCGGCTTCGGCCGGATGGGCGAGAATTTCGGCGCCCAGCGCTTCGGCGTGACGCCCGACCTGATGACGATGGCCAAGGCGCTGACCAACGGCGCGATCCCGATGGGGGCGGTGGCGGCCAGCGCCCGGCTTTACGACACCGTGATGGAGGCGGCGCCGGCTTCGGGGATCGAGTTCTTTCACGGCTATACCTACTCCGCCCATCCCACGGCCTGCGCAGCGGGGATCGCCGCGCTGGACATCTATGAGCGCGAGGGGCTGTTCGCACGGGCCAAGGCATTGGAGCCGCATTTCCTGGAGGCGATGTTCGCGCTGCGCGATCTGCCGGTCGTCACCGACATCAGGGGCATCGGTTTGCTGGGGGCCATCGATCTGGCACCGGAGGACGGGACGCCGGGCAAGCGCGGCTACCGGGCGCTCCAGGAACTCTATGCCGCAGGCGTTCTGGCCAAGATGACGGCGGATTCCATCCTGGTCGCGCCGGCCTTCATCGCGACCGAGGCGGAGATCGACCGGATGATGGCGATTATTCGCAGCGTGATCGAACGTTACTGACCGGCGGGAAGGCGCTCGACGCGGATCTCGACCCCGTCGCGGGTGCCGTCTAGGGTCCGGACGTCGTCGAGCGCGTGTCCCCAGATATTGCAGGGCGATGCGAGCCGGATTTCCTCGCCGCGGCTGATCGGCGTGGGGCCGAAGCCGATGGCGATGGCGTCGCCGGCCGGCCAGAAGGCGAGTTCGCCGGCCTCTACGACCGCGCGGGCGTCCGCTTCCGCCGTCAGATGGACGGGCGTAGAGAAATAGACCTCGTCGCCCCAGGTGTTGCCGCGTGCCTCAAAGGGGGCGGCGTTCCAAATGGCATCGGCAGTGGGTGTCGCACGCAATTCGACACGGATGGTCCGCTCGCCGACGGAGATGAGAAGCCGGCGTGCGGCCATGTCAGCGGGGCTTCGTCTCGTTGGCGGCAAGCGCGGCGAGACGGCTGTTCAAAGCCTCGTAGCCGTCGCGCTGGATGACCGAGGAGTATTCCGAGCGACGCGTCGCGAGTTCGCTGATCGAGCCCTTGAAGAACACATCCACGACCCGCCAGCCCTGCGGCGTCTCGCGCATCAGATAATTCAGCGCGACGGGCTTGCCTTCGCTGTCGATGATCTGGCTCTTGACCAGCGTCATGCCCTGCCGCTGCGGCACTTCCTCCAGAACCTCGAACTTCTCGCCGGTATAGGCGTCTAAGCGGTTCGCATAGGTCGCGACAGTCAAACGCCCGAAGGAATCGACCAACTGTTCGCGTTGCGCAGGCGTCAGCGCTTCC
>JBFWNZ010000449.1:0-2581 GCA_050250795.1 Alphaproteobacteria bacterium
GAGGTTGAGCCGCGCAAGGATATACATCGGGGTGGGGATATTGTTCTGGGTCACCACGCCCGACGAGATCAGGTAAGGCATGGGCGTCAGGATATGGGCGCCGTCGATGCCCTTGCCTTCCGAGCCCAGCACCAGATTGTCGCGGGTGGTGCCCCAGGAAGCCTGCTTCGCGACCTCGACCTCGGTCATCCCGTACTTGTCGAAGATGCCCTTCTCCTTGGCGACGATCAGCGGCGCGGCATCGGTCAGGGCGATAAAGCCGAGAATGGCCTTCTTCGTCTCCGGGCCCGCACCTTCGGCAAAAACGCCGGAGGGAAAAGCCGTATTGATGGCGCCGAAGAGCGCCGTGGCGGCGCTTGTCTTAAGCAAGGTACGGCGTGTGACGTTGTAGCTCATCTTGGTCCCCTGTCTGGGCGGCCTGCGGGCCTGCCTGCTGCGAGCACAAAAAAACGCCGCGGGGCTTTCTTGCCTTGCGGAGGCAGTGCCTCACGCAGCGGCAATCGGCCGAGCGACGTCGTTGTCCTGATGCGCCTTCCTGGCGCAAAGACCCACATCTTCGTTGATGGGGCAACCTAAAAAAGCAAGAGCTGTGCCACCGCAAAAAATATTTGTATTTCTGTCGCTTAACCGCGCCCCCCTCTCCGAGGCATCACGCTTTCAGCCTACAAATTAAGCGCCCACAACCGGTTCGCCGTTTTTTTGTGCAGCGCAGCAAGGCTAAACGCCGTCATCGAGAGCGTTTGCAGGGTGGTCGCCCGGCAGGCGGGAATGGATCGGAAATTCTTGGACGTATGTCTCGATATCATCCGGGTCGAAGACGCGCCCATCCATAAAGCGATCGTTGGGCTGCGTCCCTTCCACGCGACGGTCTTCTGTCGGCGCGAAGCTGCTGCCCAGGGCTGCGCGATAGATGTCCGGTCTGTACCCGGATGCCGCCAGGGCCGCATTCTCCGGCGAATAAGCTGCCTGGCCCCAGCGGACCATCTGGCTGTAGGTCCAGAGTGCCTGGCTGATTCGCGGAAATGTCGCGAAATCCTCATGGAAAACGAAATAGTCCGGGATCGTCCGTTTGGTGCCCCGCCGATCGACCGTGAACTCACCGAGCAAGACACGGCGGATGATATCGAGCGGCGCCTCGATATATCCGGGCATCGCCAATATCTCAGCCAACTCGGTCCGGTTTTCGGTTCGATCGCACCAGCGTGCCGCCGCGTCCAGCACCACCAATAGCCGTGCCAGCGTGTCCGGATGGGCCGCCGCCCATTCCGGCCGGGTCCCGATGACCTTCTCGGGGCTCGACGGCCAGATATCGTGCTTCACCACCACGATCCGTCCGACGTTGCGCTCCACGGCCACCATGTTCCACGGCGCCCCGACGCAGAACCCGTCGATTCCGCCGGCTTCCAATGCGTCGGAGGTCAGCGGCGGCGGCACCACCACCAATTTCACGTCGCGATCCGGATGAATGCCGCCTGCCGCCAGCCAATAGCGCAGTTCATAGTTATGACAGGAATAGGGATAGGTCATGCCGAAGGTCAGCGGGCTCTCACCCGTCGCGGCCCTGTCCTCTATGACGCGTTTGAGCGCCGACGCATTGGTCTGCGCGTCCTCGGCGCCCGTCAGACCGGCACGCGCCTCCATCTGCCGATACAGCCGATCGGCAAGCGTAATCGCCGTACCGCCGCGCCCCAACGCGAAGGGAGCGATCGTCGGCGACGGATTCGAGCCGAGGCCGAGTTGCGATGCGACGGGCATCGTCGACAGCATATGCGCCATGTCGAAGCGGCGGAACGCCAGACGATCCCGGATATTCGCCCAGGACACGTCGCGCACCAGTTGCAGCGAGATACCCTCGCGGGCGGCAAAGCCCATCTCTGCGGCCGCAATCAACACCGATGCATCGAGCAGGGGAATGAACCCTGCCGTCACGACCCGCGCGCCTTCGCTTTGAACGACTGCCGGCGTCGCCACCGCCCCCTTCCCTTTTCGCGGCTTCACGACCCCCATCTCCGTCCTCCCTTGGCGGTGCGCATTCGATTCCCCCTATCGGCCCAGCAACGCTGCGGCCGTGACCACGCTTTGCGCGATCTCTGCCATCTTCTTCTTCTCGTTCATCGCGGTCTGGCGGAGCAGGGCGTAAGCGGCTTCCTCCGAAACGTTGCGCGTGTTCATAAGAATGCCCTTCGCCCGCTCGATCACTTTCCGCTCCTCCAATGCCGACCGGGCATCGGCCAGTTCCCGCTGCAAGCGGCTGAATGCGTTGAACCGGCTCACCGCCATGTCGAGGATCGTCTTGACCCGTTCCTTCTTCAGGCCGTCGACGACATAGGCCGACACCCCCGCCTCGACGGCAGCCTCCACAGACGCTGAATCGGAGCGGTCCACGAACATCGCAATCGGCCGACGAACGGACCGCGTCAGTTGAAACAAGTGCTCCAGCATGTCGCGGTTGGGGTTCTCGATGTCGATGACGATGACATCCGGTGCTACGGCTTCGATGCGGACCGCGAGACCTGTCATCTCATGAATGACCGTCACGCGATCGTGCCCCGCCTCGCGCAGGCCGGTTTCGATGATCGCC
>JBFWNZ010000450.1:0-2580 GCA_050250795.1 Alphaproteobacteria bacterium
CCGTCATCGGCGGCGCGGGCGCTCAACAACGGCGTTCCGAACATCGAGCGCACCGACCGTCTCGTACAGCTGATCGGCCAGCAGCTCGGGATGCGGCACCCGGTGGTCGACCGCACCGTCGCGCAGGTCGATGCCAGACTGGCCGCCAACCGGCAAAAGGCCGGCTAGGAAACTTGCTCAGGCACGGTCCCGGTCGGGCCGGGACCATGCTCGATTATGTTGCCTGCTTCGGCTGTCCTGGCGGGTGGTGCCGCGCGATTGGCGCGTTTCGCCGCGCTGGTTGAGGGGCTAGTTCGACCGGGGCTAGTTCGACCAGCTGATCGGGGCGTAGTGCCCGTTGCGCCCGGAATTGTCCCAGCGCATGCCGTAATCGGCGAAGGTGCTGCCTTGGCCGCCCATCGCCAAAGCGAGCCGGTCGGGCGCGGCCGGGTGGCCCGTATTGGCCCACATCTCGCCGCTCGGATGCAGCGTCGGCGCCGGTTCGACCGTCATGTTCATAACGCCGGGGATTTGGGCCGAGCGGTTCTTTCCCTGGACCGCATAGCGGATCGGCACCTTCTTGACGCCGAGATGCGTCGAGATCAGCGGCGCGAAGATCGCCATCGGCCCGCCTTCCGCGCCGGTGAAGATCGCCCCGAGCGCCTGGGTCTGCCGGTCGTCGGCGCGCTCGTCGATATAGGCCGCGGCCGACCAGTTGCCCTCGCCCATGGGTCCCGGCGCATGCGCCGCCAGCACGACGTTGAGGCCGTCGAGCGGAACGTCGCCGTAAGTCCCCTTGTCGATATGGAAGGCCAGAACGACGTCGCAGACGCCGCGGCTCGGCCGCGAGGTCAGCGGCGCCGCGGCCGAGAACAGGCACGGGCACGCCACGTCGCAGTTGCAGTTTTCGAAGTAGTCGCCGGTGAGCCGCCACTCGGTCGCCATCGTTCCCTCCTTTGCCACCCGTGCCGCCCGGCTGTTGCGGATTGGAGCCACACGACGCGATGAGGAGACTGGTAGGCCCGGCAGGACTCGAACCTGCGACAACGCCGTTATGAGCGGCGCGTTCTAACCAGCTGAACTACGGGCCCGCCAAACCGGTACCATAGCGGCTCCGGCCGCCCGCGTCTGCCCCCGTTGACACGCTGCCCGGTTGACGCGGCTCGGTTCGCGGGTCAGGCTTGGCACGACGCAGCGGATAATGCCAGGGCGGCCGCCGCCCAGGTCCGAGCCGCAGCAGAGGGGGCCGGCCAGGCGCTCGACCTCGCGCGGGAGCGGCACAAGGCGGCTGCGGCTGAGCTGGCCGATGCCCGCGACACCCTCGCCCGGCGGCTTAACGGCGTCGTGTCGGGTTGCGCCGGGGGCGCACCATCGAGGCGGCGGTGCAGGACGAATACCGGTTTGCGACGCAGGCCCAGGACCGGCATGAGGCTGCGCGCCGGATACGCGAAGAGGCGGAGCGGGCGGTTGGTCGGCTCGAACAGGCCGTGGAGCGGGCGAAGGCAGCTGTCCCGACCCAGGAAACAGCCGTCAACGGAGCGCGACACCGCATTGCCGAGCTCGAACCGCCGCCGAGTTTCGAAGAAGAAGAGGTCGTTTCCGACCATACCGACGAGGCCGTGGACCGGCTCGCCGAAGGCAAGCAGATCACGGTGCTGCATGCGCCGGACCTCATGAGCGGAGCCGACCCGCGCGATGCCAATCTTCACTTCCGCACGGCCGGCGGCGATGCGGCGTTGCGCTATGCCGCCGAGGCGCTCGGCCGCAACGAGGTTCATTCGACAGTAGGTGCGGAGGTCCTTGAAGCGCGACTGATCGAGATGCTTCGCACAGCACGGGCCTCTTTCGAAGAAGGCGGCTCGAACAGCCTCTACCGCGCGATCGGCTTCATTTCATGGATGCCGCAGGGAAGGGACCAGGTCGGCAAGGCGCCGCTGCTTCTCGTTGCGGTGGCGCTGGAGAGGCGCACCGTCGTTCAAATTTCTACCTCACGCGTCATGACGACGACCCGCGGGCCAATCCAACCTGCTGGAGATGCTGCGGCAGAATTTCAAACCGGCCCTCCCAGAACTGACTAGTCGCTTCCCCTATGCTTCCCCACAAAACCGAAGGGCCTAGCCGTCGCCGGCTAAGCCCTTGCGAATCTTGGTGGAGCCAACCGGGATCGAACCGGTGACCTCTACAATGCCATTGTAGCGCTCTCCCAGCTGAGCTATGGCCCCTCTGAACCTTGCTGAACCTTGTGCGGCGGCGCGGACCGTCTATTCCCGCGTGAAAATTGCCGCCCGCGCCCCGCAACTTAGGAACGGGCGCGCGTAGCGGCAAGGGGAAAATCGCCGGCTTCGTGCCCGGCCGGATCGTCGACCGGCGCGCGGCGCTGACCGTGTCGCGGCCAGCGGTCAGGGCTCCTCGTCCTCGACATTGTCGATGACCTCGGCCATGTCGTCCTCGTCCTCGCCGAGTTCGGACGCGTCCTCGATCAGCTCCTCGTCCTCCTCCTCGGTTTCGTCGAGCGGCACATCCTCCTCTACCTCCACCTCGGCCTCGTCGGCGTCGAGATCGGGATCGCTCTCATCGGCGCCCACCGGCTCGAGTTCCGTG
>JBFWNZ010000451.1:0-2572 GCA_050250795.1 Alphaproteobacteria bacterium
GAGCAGCTGAGGACCGTCAACGGCCCTGACTTTTCCGGCAACATCGTCGACATGGGGCTGGTCTCCGACATCTTCATCGCCGATGCCAAGGTCTTCTTCTCCATCACCGTGCCGGCCGCGCGCGCCCAGGAACTCGAGCCGCTGCGCGCGGCGGCCGAGCGCGCCGTGAAGGCCATTCCCGGCGTCGCGGGCGCCGTGGTCGCGCTGACGGCGGAGAAGAAGGGCGGCGGCATGGAAGCGCCGGTGCCGCCGCGGCCTTCGCCCGCTCCGGCGCCGCGCGCCGCCCCGCCCCAGGCGCCGGCCTCGCAAACGAGCGGCAAGCGCGGCGTGCCCGGTATTGCCGCGATCATAGCGGTGGCTTCCGGCAAGGGCGGCGTCGGCAAGTCGACCACGGCCGTGAACCTGGCGTTGGGCCTCGCGGCCAACGGGCTGAAGGTCGGCGTGCTGGACGCCGATATTTACGGGCCTTCCATGCCGCGCCTGCTCGGCATCAAGGGGCGGCCCGAGACCGTCGATGGCAAGATCTTGAAGCCGATGCAGAATTACGGCCTCAAGGTCATGTCCATGGGTTTCCTCGTCGACGAGGAGACGCCGATGATCTGGCGCGGGCCGATGGTGATGTCGGCGCTCACCCAGATGCTGCGCGAGGTCGAGTGGGGGCCGCTCGACGTGCTGGTGGTCGACATGCCGCCCGGCACCGGCGACGCCCAGCTGACCATGGCCCAGCAGGTGCCGCTGGCCGGCGCCGTCATCGTCTCGACCCCGCAGGACCTGGCCCTGATCGACGCCCGCAAGGGCCTGAACATGTTCCGGAAGGTCGACGTGCCGCTGCTCGGCATCGTCGAGAACATGAGCTACTTCCTCGCGCCCGACACCGGCGCCCGCTACGACATCTTCGGCCATGGCGGCGCGCGCAGCGAGGCCGAGCGCCTCGGCGTGCCCTTCCTGGGCGAAGTGCCGCTCACCATGAACATCCGCGAGACCTCCGACGCCGGCACCCCGGTGGTTGTCTCCGACCCGTCCGGCCCGCAGGCGGCGATCTACCGCGACATCGCGGCAAGGGTCTGGGCCGGCGTCGAGGCCGGGCGCAGCAGCAGCGCGGCCGGACCCTCGATCGTCTTCGAATAGCATTGCTGTCACCGGCCGTTGAACCGCCCCGCCGCGCATGCGACAAGGCGCGCCAGGCATCGACGGGAGGAGAGGCGAGCATGAGCGAAGCGGTGGTTCTGCACGAGAAGCGGGACGGCTATGCCATCCTCACTCTCAACCGGCCGCATCGGCTCAACGCGTTCAACGAAGCGCAGCACCTGGCCCTGCGCACCGCGCTTGAGGCCAGCGCGGCGGACGAGGCCTGCCGGGCGATCGTCCTGACCGGGGCCGGGCGCGGCTTCTGCGCCGGGCAGGATCTCGCCGACCGCGATCCGACGCTCATGGGCGGCAGCCCCGACCTCGGCCTGACGCTCGAGACCTACTACAACCCGCTGATCCGGCTGATCCGCGACCTGGAAATGCCGGTGATCTGCGCCGTGAACGGCGTGGCGGCGGGCGCAGGCGCCAACATCGCGCTCGCCTGCGATATCGTTCTGGCGGCCCGCTCGGCGAGTTTCATCCAGGCCTTCTCCAAGATCGCGCTGATTCCCGACGCGGGCGGCACCTGGTGGCTGACTAACCGGCTGGGCGAAGCGCGCGCCAAGGCGCTGGCGTTGACGGCCGAGCCGCTGTCGGCCGACGATGCGGTGCAGTTCGGCCTGATCTGGAAGGCGTTCGACGACGACCGGCTGATGGACGAGGCGGTGGCGCTGGCGGAGCGTTTTGCCCGCGGCCCCACCCACGCCTATGCGCTGACCAAGAAGGCGATCCACGCCGCCTCGACCAATACGCTGCAAGAACAGCTCCAGCTCGAACGCGAGTTGCAGCGCGAGGCGGGACGCTCCGACGACTACAAGGAAGGCGTCGCGGCCTTCCTGCAGAAGCGCCCGGCGGTGTTCGCGGGGAAGAAGCGCGGGTAGAGACGGTCGCTGCCGGCTACTGCGTTTCCCGCCCGCTGACCTTATCGTTGAAGGTCGAGAAGAATTCGCCGGCGAGCTTCTTCGAGGTCGAAGTGATCAGCCGGCTGCCGAGCTGGGCGATCTTGCCGCCGACGTCGGCCTTTGCCGCATAAGTCAGAACCGTGACGTTGGGACCATCCTCCGCCAGTCTTACGTCGGCGCCGCCCTTGGCGAAGCCGGCGATGCCGCCCTTGCCCTCTCCCGAGATCGTGTAGCTGTGCGGCGGATTGAGGTTGGAAAGCGTCACCGCGCCCTGGAACGTCGCCTTGATCGGTCCGATCTTGAGCACCACCGTCGCAGCCATCGTGTCGTCGGCGGTCTTCTCCAGACTCTGGCATCCGGGGATGCACTGTTTCAGCATTTCCGGATCGTTCAGGGCTTCCCAAACCCTCCCGATCGGCGCGTCGATACGCTCTTGCCCTTCGATGACGAGTGCCAGGGATGTCTCCTCCTTCCGATGGATCGCACGTTGCGCAGGGCGTGCTCCCCTGTCCATCGCACCTAAGTGCACATGGCCCACCGCT
>JBFWNZ010000452.1:0-2569 GCA_050250795.1 Alphaproteobacteria bacterium
CGGCATCGGCATGTCCGCAGATCAGGTTGCAAATCTTTTCCAGCCATTCACCCAGGCCGAAGGCTCTATCCGGCGCCGGTTCGGCGGAACCGGGCTGGGGCTGGCGATCTGTTCGAATCTGACCGGAATGATGGGCGGCACCATCGAAGCTGCGAGCGAATCCGGGCAGGGCTCCACCTTTACGGTCCTGCTTCCGTTGCGGGTTCCTGCCGACAACAAGCCTCAGGCGAGGGAGAGCGACCTGTCCGGCCTTACGGTTCTTGTGCTGGTCGATGACGTGGAGCTGCGCTGGATCGTGAGGCGGTATCTGGAGTATTGGCGCGCGACCGTCGAGCCGGTCGACAGCGTCGACCGGCTTCGAGACCGCCATGCGGCCATGGGGTCCGAAAGGGGCGGCACCGTGCTGGTGGTCGTCCAGGCGGACAGGCATGCGCAGTTGGGGCTGGATGGGGTCATCGGGCTTGCCGCGGAGCCCGAACTTGCCGCGAGCCGCTTCATCGCTCTCACCGATATGCGCGGCGCCCCCCGATTGGATATTCCGAGCATCGTGCTGGTCGGCATCAATCCGTTGTTGCGAAGCCGCCTGATCGAGGGCGTTGCCATTGCTGCCGGACGGGCGAGCCCCGAGGTGCGCGTCACAGCGGAAACGGTCGCGCCGGCGGCCCAACGCCGGGCGCCCAGCATCGAGGAAGCCGCCGCGCGCGGCGAGTTGATCCTTGTCGCAGAGGACAACGCCACGAACCAAGACGTCATCCGGCGGCAGCTCAATCGGCTGGGTTACGCCGCATACATCGTCGGCGACGGCCAGGAGGCACTGGCCGCGCTCGATTCCGGTCGGTATGCGATGCTTTTGACGGACTGCCACATGCCGATCATGGATGGCTATGCCTTGACCGAAGCAATTCGCGCCCGCGAGGCCAGCGGCGGGGCACGTCTGCCGGTCATCGCCATTACCGCGAACGCCTTGCAGGGCGAGGCGGAACGCTGCCTTGCCGCAGGTATGGACGGCTATCTCGCGAAGCCGATCGAGATGGCCCGGCTGCGCGAGATGCTCCAGCGTTGGATGCCCGCAGCATCGGATACGGACTCGGCGGAACCGCCCGCAAGTTCACCGCCATCGACGGATGCTGCGGCGGTGCTCGATCCCAATGCCTTGCGGGAGATGTTCGGCGACGACGAGCAGACCATCCGGGAAATTCTCAAGGAGTTCCCGGAGCCTTCGGAGGCTATCGTCGCCGAATTGCTGCAGGCGCATGCCGCGCGCGATGCGGACGGTATCGCGGCTGCGGCCCATAAGCTTAAATCCTCGGCTCGCGCCATCGGGGCGTCGTCCCTGGCCGAATTATGCGTCGTGCTTGAGGCTTGCGGCCGGTCGGCCGACTGGGCGACGTTGGATGCGAAGGTGCCGGAACTGTCGCCGTCGATGCAGACGGTATCCAACTACATCGCGAGCCTATGATAGCATTCGCTCCTCAGGGTTCTTGCTTCGCTAGGGTTCTCAGGACATGACGGACGTGGATTTCAGCGCGCTGCACGTTCTGCTCGTTGACGACGAGGCTTTCATGCGGCGTCTCGTGCGGGGTCTGCTGCGCGATTTGGGGTGCGCGCACATCTTCGAGGCGGAGAACGGCGCGGACGGGCTGAAACGGCTTGAGGAGGAAGGCGACCGGATCGGTCTCGTGATCTGCGACCTGCAAATGCCGGTCATGAATGGATTCGAATTCGTGCACCGGCTTCGTGCCCATAGCGATCTGCATCGCCTGAGCCTGCCGGTGTTGATCCTGACCGGTCGAAGCGATGCGGAAGGCGTCCGCAATGCACTGAGCCTGGGTATCCACGGCTTCGTCCTGAAGCCGGTTTCGCGTCAGGCCTTGCGCGAGCGGATCGCTGCGGCGCTTCAGGCGGCCGACGCAACGGGCGAATAGAACCCACCAACGCAAACGAAAGGCGCCCTCCGGTCGAGGACGCCCTTTTCGACTGCCCGTAACGAGAAGATCGGGGTCTAGTACCCTTCGCGATCCAGCCGCTTGCGCAGCAGCTTGCGGTGCCGACGGACGGCCTCCGCCTTCTCGCGCGCCCGACGCTCCGAGGGCTTCTCATAACTGCGACGGAGCTTCATCTCGCGGAAAACCCCTTCGCGCTGCATCTTCTTCTTCAGCGCTTTCAATGCCTGATCGACATTGTTGTCGCGCACGATCACCTGAACGATGGCTCGCACTCCTCAGCCACAAATGAACGGCGCCCGGGCGGGACCGGGCGATAGGGCGCCGCTTATAACATGGCGAAAAAAGGCTGTGAAGGGGCTTGGCTGGCGCAAAGCGCGGGGGTTTACGCCGAAGCGGCGCCTTCGCATATTAAGGCCATGGCCATTTTGAAGATTGCGAAAATGGGGCATCCGGTGCTGATGCGTCCGGCGGCCCCCGTCAACGATCCCGCCGCGCCCGAGGTGCGCCGGCTGGTCGCCGACATGATCGAAACGATGGCGGATGCCGATGGCGCAGGTTTGGCCGCGCCGCAGGTGCATGTGCCCTTGCGGATCGTCGTCTTCTACCAACCGCCGGCGGATGAC
>JBFWNZ010000453.1:0-2567 GCA_050250795.1 Alphaproteobacteria bacterium
CTCGGCCACCCGGGCCCGCGCGGCATCGGCATCGAAGCCGATCAGCGACGTCCAGCCGTCGAGCTCGAGCCGGTCCAGCACGTCGATCTCGGAGGTCTCGCGATGCCCCGTGATCTTCACCTCGTCGACGGCGAAGCCGGAATGCGCGGTGACGACCTGGACAACCGTCGGGAAATGCCCGCCGACATAGGCGCCGTAGATTCCGGTCAGCGCGAGGAAGGCAGCCGTGCCGATCGAGGCCATGAAGCGCGGCGGCTCGATGTCGCCGCTGGTGAGGCGCGCCAGCAGCCGCACGGGCCGGCGCAACGATCGCGGCAGGACGAAACCTTCCCCGGCGAACGGCCAGGCGAGCAGCGCGCCCCGTGCGGCGCCGCCTTGTCCATTCTGCCCTGGCCTCAACGCGAACACGAAGCGTCCTCCACCATCCAACTCAAGAGTTCGCCGAACGAGTGCCCCGCATGGGCGGCGATTTCCGGAACAAGCGACGTCGGCGTCATGCCCGGCTGGGTGTTGACCTCCAGCCAGATGATCTCGCCATTCTCGGAATGGCGGTCGTCGTAGCGGAAGTCGGACCGGGAGACCCCCCGGCAGCCGATTGCTTGATGAGCCTTGAGGGCCAGTGTCTGTATTTTTTGGTAAATATTTAGTGAAATTTTAGCCGGGACCTCGTGTTTTGAGCCGCCCGCGACGTATTTCGAGTCGTAGTCGTAGAAGGCATGGCCCGTCGGTACGATCTCGCACACGCCAAGCGCCACGTCGCCCATCACCGCGCAGGTGAGCTCCCGTCCATGGATGTAGCGCTCGACCATGACGGTCTCGCCATATTTCCAGTCGGCGGACCCGACGATCTGCGGCGGATGCGACTGGTCCTCCTTGACGATCACGACGCCGAAACTCGACCCTTCGTTGACCGGCTTGACGACGTAGGGCGGCTTCATCGGATGCTTGTTGCCGATGGAAAAGCGGCTGACGGTCTTCGCCTCGGCCACGGGAATGCCCTTGGCCTTGGCGATCGCCTTGGCCTGCTCCTTGTTCATCGCCAGAGCCGAGGCGAGGACGCCGGAATGCGTGTACGGGATCGACAGGAATTCGAGGACCCCCTGGATCGTGCCGTCCTCGCCGAACGGTCCATGCAACGCATTGAAGGCGACGTCCGGCCTCAATGCGCCGAGCACCGAACCAATGTCCCGCCCGACATCGACGCGGGAGACCCGGTAGCCCTCCCCCTCCAGCGCATCGGCGCAGGAATTGCCCGACGACAGCGACACGGGCCGTTCGGATGAGAAGCCTCCCATCAGCACTGCCACATGCTTCTTCGCCATTCCGCCTCGTCCCCTTGCGGGCAAAACATGCCCGGTTTTCCTGGCGCGAA
The DNA here is from genome assembly GCA_050250795.1 of Alphaproteobacteria bacterium. Classification (GTDB taxonomy): domain Bacteria; phylum Pseudomonadota; class Alphaproteobacteria; order UBA8366; family UBA8366; genus JBFWNZ01. Next base: position 1,373 of record JBFWNZ010000453.1, read on the forward strand.
TCCGACACCCACGGCGGGCCGGCCCCTCCGGGCCCACTCGTCGTACGCGTCAAACGACTCAAATCAGGAAACGCTTTCAAGCCAAAGAATCAGAAGCGCGATTCGCTGGCAAGCAAAGAATGGTGACAGGCGTGAAATGCCGATTCAGCTATGACATTTTGGACTCACCCGGTATTCGCCGACGGTCCGGGAACGGTCGGGGCAGCTGTCCGAGCCTGCACGGCGTGGGCCGGTGTCCATCATGAAGTGCGGCGTGCCCGCGATACCTGCCCGCCGCCTATCGTTACAGCTTTGACTCCGGGTCGGTCTTCTGGAGATATGTTCGCAGCGAGAGGTTTGACGCATGCGAATTCTGATCATGATCGCTTTGACCGTGGGGTCCTCGGCGGCGTTGGCGCAAGGCTTACCAGCCTGCGCCCGCAGCGGTTCGCCTGGTGTACTGTTCAACGGCCTTCCAACGCTCAGGCTGAGCGACGTCGTCGACTGCCCGCCGGACTCCTATTCGATCGTGCAGGGCATGTTCATCGACGGCGAGCCGATGGTGCAGTTCAATCCGGTCGGCAAGGATTGTGTCGCCGGGGCGAGCCCGAACGTTGTCGTCAACGGACAGGCGGCGACCCGCGCGGGCGACGTGGTCTGCCCGCCGAAAGGATGAAGCTGGCCAGTCCTCGCTGACCCCTACAGCAGCTGCCCGAGAAACTCCTGCACCTCGTGGCCGGGCTTGAAATTGCCGAGCCTCTTGATCTCCCAGTGCAGCCTGATGCCGGATTTCTCCAGCACCCGCGCGCGCACCGTCTCGCCAAGATATTCGAGGTCGTAGCCGGTGGCGTTGCCGGTATTGATCATGAAGTTGCAATGCATCGGCGACATCTGTGCTCCGCCGATCATCAGCCCGCGGCAGCCGGCCTTGTCGATCTCCTTCCAGGCGGAGGTCCCTTCCGGATTCTTGAAGGTCGAGCCGCCGGTCTTCTCGCGGATCGGCTGCACGGTCTCGCGATGGTTCTGCACCGCGTCCATCGCCGCCTTGATCGCGTCCCTGTCTTCCGGATGACCCTCCATCAGCGCCGACGTGAAGATCAGTCCGGCTGGCGCCGAGGAGTGGCGGTAGGCATAGCCCATGTCGGCGTTCGAGAGCACATGCAGGTTGCCCTTGCGATCCAGCGCCCGAACCTCGACGACGCGTTCGCGTGTCTCG
>JBFWNZ010000454.1:0-2528 GCA_050250795.1 Alphaproteobacteria bacterium
GCGCACCCTGCTGCTCGACGCCAACCAGAAATGGAAGGCGGCGGAGGCGGCGGATATGTGCCGGCGGTTCCAGCCCTTCCGGCCCGGCTGGATGGAGGAGCCGGTCTCCTCCGACGACATCGCCGGCAACGCCTTCGCCCGCGCCCATGGCGGCGTGCCAGTGGCGCTGGGCGAGCAGCTCTGCAACCGCTTCGAGTTCTGGAACTATGTGCGGGCCGAGGCGGCCGACGTGCTGCAGCCCAATGTCTGGAAGGTCGGCGGCGTCACCGAATGGCTGAAGATCGCGCATATGGCCCAGCACGCCAATCTGCTGATCTCGCCGCACGATTCCTGGGAGCTGGCGCTGCATCTGGTGGCCGCGATCCCCAATGGCTGGGCGGTGGAGAACCTGCTGAACGGCAGCCTTCGCGATCTGGGGCTGGTCCAGCGGCCGATCCCGGTCGCGAACGGGCTGGTGCGCATGGACGACCGGCCGGGCCATGGCGTGGATCTGGACGAGGCGGCGCTGGCCCGGGTCGAGGTTGCGCCGGGCACCATCCTCGACGGCGGTCCGGCCATCCGCCGTCCGGGCGACCCCGCCGCCTGACCGGGCGTTGGCGGCGCTTGCGCCGCCGTGCCGCTTGCGTCACAGATGACCTGCGGCGGTGCCGCGGCCGTCTCGGCCGCGACCGTCCGGCGGACATCGCGCATGACGGATCGGCTGCTCGGCGGCGTGTCGGGAAGCGGCGGCGAGGCGGCCTCGCCGGTCCGGGGCTTCTCCTTCGATATCGACGGCTTGGCGGACCGCTTACACGGTGTGGGCTGGGCTGTTCTGCCGCGGGCGGTCGATCCGGACCTCTGCGCGGCGCTGCGGCGGACGGCGCTCGGCGAATGGTCGCGCGGCGGCTTCCGCACCGGCGGCATCGGCCGCGACCGGCGCCGGCAATCGGCGACCCGCCGCACCGCGATCCGCTGGCTCGACGGTGCGGCACCGGCGGAGGCGGAGTATCTCGCCGCCATGGAGGCATTGCGGCTGGGCCTGAACCGGCGGCTGTTCCTGGGACTGTTCGAGTTCGAAAGCCATTACGCCGTCTATCCGCCCGGCGCCTTCTATGCGACGCATGTCGACGCGCTACGCGGCGGCAACAACCGGCAGGTCAGCACGGTCCTGTTCCTGGAGCCCGGCTGGGATGCGGTCGATGGCGGGTTGCTGGAGATCGACGCCCCGGACGGCGCATCGGTGGCGTCCGTTCTGCCGGAGGCGGGCACGCTGGTCTGCTTCCTCAGCGAGGTCTTTCCCCATCGGGTCACACCGACACGGCGGCTGCGCGTCAGCCTGCCGGGCTGGTTCCGGTGCAATGCGTCGGCCAGCGACCGGGCGATTCCTCCCGACTGAGCATCGGTTCGGAACCGCATCGCCCCGAACCCGTTGACAGGACAAGTGCAACGCCTGCCGGGCCGCAAGGCCGGAGGGAAAGCCGATGATCGAGTCCGTCCACGATGCGGAAGTGAAGACCCCGACCGAGGCGCGCCAGGGTGTGACCGGACACAAGGTCCGTTACGTTCTGGGCGTATCCCTATGCTTGGCCGTTCTGGCTGTGGGTATTGCCCTTCTCGTCTTCGTCCTTTAGACGGCAGGGCAGCCGCCGGTCGGCGGGCAGCTTGCGGCCCTGCGACGGGCCGGATCGGAAAACCAGACAGGGAACGGAGCCGGGACAACCGGGTCCGTCAACATGCTATGCCCTTTGAGCTGATGCCTCTTCCCTATGCCCATGACGCGCTGGAACCGCATATCTCCAAGCGCACCATGGAGTTCCACCACGACAAGCATCACAAGGCCTATGTCGACAAGACCAACGAGCTGATCGCCGGCACGGCGCTGGAGTCCAAGCCGCTGGAGGAGATCGTCCTCAAGGCGCATCGGGACAAGGACCAGATGCTGTTCAACCAGTCCGGCCAGGTCTGGAACCACGACTTCTTCTGGAATTCGATGACCCCCGGCGGCGGCAAGCCGAAGGGCGACATGCTGGCCCGGCTGGAGAAGGATTTCGGCAGCTACGACGAGTTCGCCAAGGCGTTCAAGGCCAAGGCGACCGGCCAGTTCGGCAGCGGCTGGGCCTGGCTGGTCCAGGGCAAGGACGGTAAGCTTGCGGCGGTCAACACGCCGAACGGCGTTCCGGCCTTCGTCGAGCATGGCACGCCGCTGCTCACCATCGATGTCTGGGAGCACGCCTATTATCTGGACTACCAGAACCGACGCCCGGACTTCGTCGATGTGTTCCTGAACAGCCTGGCCAACTGGGACTTCGCCGCCAGCCGGCTGAAGTAGGGGATAAGACGCGCATAGAGGATGCCGCTGGCCCTGGATTCCGGGTTCCGCTGCGCGGCCCCGGAATGACGAAAAATCGTGTCATTCCCGCGCATGCGGGAATCCAGGGCAAGCGGCACGGCCTGCCCGGATTCCGCTATGCGAACGCGACCTGGGCGATGGGGGGCAGGGTGCCGCTCGCCAGCGTCCAGCGTCCGCCGCCATCCTCGCTGACCCACAG
>JBFWNZ010000455.1:0-2522 GCA_050250795.1 Alphaproteobacteria bacterium
CTGATCGTATTCACCAGCGACAACGGCGGCGAGCGCTTCTCCGACAACTGGCCGCTGGTGGGCGGCAAGATGGACCTCACCGAAGGCGGCATCCGGGTCCCCTACATCGTCCGCTGGCCGCGCGCGGTGCCGGCCGGCAGCGTGACCGCGCAGCAGGCCATCACCATGGACTGGGCGGTCACGATGTTCGATATCGCCGGCGCGCGCACCGACGCGGCGTTCCCGCTGGACGGCAGGTCGCTGCTGCCGGCGCTGCGCGACCCCGATGCGGTGTTCCATCGCGAGCTCTTCTGGCGCATGAAGTATCGCGGCCAGAAGGCGCTGCGCGACGGCCCCTGGAAATACCTCGCCATCGACCAGCACGAGTACCTCTTCGACCTATCGCAGGACGAGCGCGAGCGGGCCAACCAGGCACGCCGTCAACCGGCGCGGCTGGCGGACATGCGTTCGCGCTGGGACGCCTGGAACGCAACCATGGCGCCGATACCCGAAGACGCGAAGAGCATCCTCGTCTACACCGAGGCGGACATGCCGGCGCGCTGAGCCCGGCGCACAGCGCGAGGCGCCGGGCGGCGCCGTTCAGCGCCGGAACAGGCCCTTCAGGGAATCGCCGAGCTTCTCCTTCGCCTTGCCCTCGAGGTCCTGCGCCTTGAGCCGCTCCTTCAGCTCGTTCGCTGCGCGCGACTTGAGCGCTTCCTTGCCGGCCGTCTCCCAGTCGACCGCCCAGCTCAGGTTCTCGTAGGGGCCGGTGAGGCGCACGGGAATCGTGACGCCGTTGAGCTCGGCCAGGTCCCGGCCGCCCTGCCCCGAGCCGCTCGCCACCACCGAGGCGTTCACCGTGTAGTCCAGCGTCCCGGCGGCGATGTCGGAGCGCCCCTGGCCGCCGATGCGAAAGAGCGGCGAGCGCACGTCGAGGTCGTTGCTGCTGGCGACGCCGTCCTTGACCGTGAAGCTCGCCTCCAGCGAGGTGAAGTCGGTCTTCTTGGAGGCGTCCGCCGCCTTCGTCTGCGCCCCCCCGCCCTGCAGCAGGTTGCGCGCCGAGCGGATCGTCTCGCCGAGGTTGATGCCCTTGATCGCGCCGTCGCGCAGGCTCACCGCCCCCTTGCCGTCGAGGCCGCGCTTGATCGTCGCCACGGTGCCGCCGGCACTCGCGAGGGACAGGACGACGTTGCCGTGTCCTTCGAGGAGGTCCTGCTTCGCGGCATCCTGCAGCAGCGGGCCGATGGCGATACCCTTGAGGTCCGCCGATGCGCTGTACTTGTTGCCGGCGGGCGTCGGGCCGGCCTGCACCGCCGCTTTGGCATCGAGGCGCCCCTGGTAGAGCGAGGCGGTGACGGGCGCGGCGTCGAGCCGGCCCTTGGCCGCCACGACGGCCACCACGACATCGGATGCCTTGATGCCGCGCGCCTGCAGCCGGCCGATCCGCAGCCGCCCCTTGGCGTCGAGGTTCGCGAGGGCGCCGAGATCCACCGGCGCGTCCGCACCGGCGTCCTTCGGCGGCGGCGTCCCGCCGGCCGGTGCCTTGCCCGCCTGGCTGGCGGGGGCCGGAGGAAAGAAGCGGTCGATGTCGAGCTGGTCCGCATCGACGTCGAAGCCGATGGTGGGCCGGGAGAAGCCGGCCACGTCGGCCTTCGCCTTCAGCGCGGTGCCCTCGGCCTTCGCGTCGAGCTGCACCGCCGCCTTCTCCTTCTGCAGGTCCGCGGAGGCGGAGCCCGCGAGCTCGATTTTCGCCTGCCGGTTCGGTATTGCCGGATCCTGGATGTCCACGCTGCCGGCGAGCGTCGGCAGCGCATAGGTGCCCGCCTGGAGATTCGCCTGGAGCGGAGAGCCCAGGCTGGCCTTCAGCACCCGCTCGCCCTGCTTCATCGTCGCGTCGACCGTGAGCTTCGCCACCGCGAGCGCGGCGGTGCTGCCACCGATGCCGGAGGCTTCCAGGCTCGCCTGCAGCGACTGCGCGCCGGACAGCGACACGTCGACCTTGACCGACTCGCCGGACGCGGAGGATTCCGTCAGGGCGAGGCGCGGCGCGGACGCCCGGGCCTCGAACGGCTCGCCGTCGAGCTTGCCGTTCGCCTCGAGTGCGAGGCCCGAGAGCGCCAGCGCCATGGTGGCCGGATCGAGCTTCAGGTCGGCGAGCTTCAGCTTCGCGCCCGCGAGCGCCACCGTGCCCGTAGTGCCCTTCACCGTGACGTCCAGCTTGCGCGCCCCGTAGCTGCCGGCATCGAGGTCCAGCACCGCCTCACCCTGGAGGCTCAGCTCGCCGCTCGACTTCGGCTCGGTCGCCTCGAAGGCCGCCTTCAGATCGATCGGCGTCACGCCCTGGTTGGCGATCCGCCCGGTCTGCAGCGACAGCCGGTCGACGACGACCGTGCGGCCCGCCTGCAGGTCGCGCCAGGTGATCCGGGCGTCGTCGAGCGCGATGCCGCCGACGTCGATGCGGGGCAGCTCGCCGGAGGTCGGCCGCGGCGCCTGCGGCTCGGCCTTCCGGGGCTCGCCCGCGCCGATGAGGTCGTCGATGCTCA
>JBFWNZ010000456.1:0-2512 GCA_050250795.1 Alphaproteobacteria bacterium
GGGGCCGGCGCGGACGGCGTCCCGGTCCTGTCCGCCTATGAGCCCGTCGATGTCGGTCCGGGTCGCTGGGCGCTGGTTTCGCGTATCGCGGTGTCGGATTTGCTGGCCCCTGCGCGCACCATTCTCGACAACACGACCGCCGTCGGCGTGCTGATCGTTCTGGTCATGGCCTGTATCGGTCTGGCGCTCGCCACCTCGATCGCCGGACCTCTTGGCCGGCTGACGGCCGCAGTTGCAGGCGGCCTCGCGCGTTTCGACGATGCCGGCGTGCAGCGGCTTTTGCCGCGGCGGGACGAAATCGGAACGCTTGCCCGACAGTTCCAGACGGCATTGCGGGCGGTTTCCAGTCAGGTCGAGAAGTTGCGCCAGGAACAGGCGGCGACGGCGCGCGAGGTCGAGGAACGCCGGCGGATCGCCGCGGACCTGCAACGCAGCGAAGCGGAACTCGCGCAGAAATCCAGCGTACTGCAGGGCGTCCTCGACAGCATGCGCCAGGGCGTGGTCGCCTTCGACGCGGACCTCCGGTTGGTCGCCTGGAACCAGACATTCCTCGAGATGCGGGACTATCCCGACTCCTTCGCACAGATGGGCACCCCCTTTGCCACATTCATGGCCTACGACGCGGAGCGCGGCGAGTTCGCCCAGGCGGACGACGGGTCGGATGCCGCGTTCCAGATGGAGCGGGCCGCCCGGTTCGAGCACCATCATTTCGAACGTGTACGGCCGAGCGGGCAGGTTATCGAGGTTCAGGGCGGTCCGTTGGTCGGCGGCGGCTTCGTCAGTACGTTCGCCGACGTCACGCAAAGAAACGCGTCGGAACGGGCATTGCGGGAGAGCGAAGCCCGCTTCCGGGCGGTGATCGATCAGGTTCCGAACATGCTGGCGATTCGGACCCTGGAAGGGCGCTACACGATCGTGAACCGGCTTTATCGCGAACGGGTCGGGCGCGACGAGGCAGATATCGAAGGCTGTATGGTGGCCGATGTCTTTCCGCCGGATATAGCCGAGGCGCTGGTTGCCCAGGAACGCGAGATGCTACGGCTCGGCGAGCCGGTGGAGCACGTGTACGAGCGACCCGGCAGGCATGGGCGCCGGACCATGACCCAGGTGACGATTTTCCCCGTTCGGGACCTGCTCGGAACCGTGAGTGCCATCGGCTCGCTCTCGGCCGACATCACCGCCAGCCGGCTTCGCTTGGAGGCGGAACGCCTGACCCGGATGATCTCCAACGATTTCATTGCCGGCGCTGCTGCGGACGATTTCGACGAACGGATGCGCTCTGCGCTCGACGAACTGACACGCTTCGTTCAGGCGGATCTGGGCGAGCTTTGCCTGCGTAACGAGACCGATACCGGCTACGAACGGCGGATCGGAATTGCGGTGGATATCAGCCGTCAGCCCGAGAGCGCCAAGCTGGATGTGTATACCGACGAGGCGTTCCCGTGGTTCACAGGCGAAGTCCGGGCCGGGCGAATCGTCGACGTTGCGGATACGTCGGCGTTGCCCGATGAGGCGGCTGCGGAACGGACCTATCTCGGTTCGATTGCCAGCGACTCCATTCTGTTCGTACCGATGCACTCGGGCAGGCAGGTGATCGGCACCGTCGGCTTCGCGGCTGTGGGTCGCCGCCGTCGCTGGAACGAGGAGGAGGAAGGGCTGCTGAAACTCGCAGCCGACATGTTCGTCGTGGCGCTGGAACGGCAGCGCCATGAGGCCGAGATGCGCGAGGCCCGTGAAGCGGCCGAACAGGCATCGCGCGCGAAGGCAGCGTTCCTTGCGACGATGAGCCATGAAATCCGGACACCGATGAATGGTGTGATCGGCATGATCGATCTGCTGGACCATACGAGTCTGGATGGGGATCAGCGGCAGATCGTCCGGACCGTCCGGGAATCCGCGTTCTCTCTGCTGACGATTATCGACGACATCCTCGACTTCTCGAAGATCGAAGCCGGCAAACTGTCGCTCGAAGCCATTCCCATCTCGGTGCGCGACATCGTCGAAGGCGTCGCGGAGACCCTGGCTCCCAATGCGGACAAGAAGGGTTTGCGGCTCGTTGTCTTCGTCGATCCGGCGATCCCGGCGACACTGTCGGGCGACCCGGTCCGCATGCGTCAGATCCTTTTCAATCTGGTGGGCAACGCGATCAAGTTTACCGATGGCGACGGTGGCTGCGTGACGATCCGGGCCGACCGTGCGGGAGGCGACGGACGCCGCGTCAATGTCCGCTTTCGTGTCAGCGATACCGGCATCGGCATGTCCGCGGATCAGATCGCGAATCTTTTCCAGCCATTCACCCAGGCCGAACGCTCTATCCGGCGCCGGTTCGGCGGAACCGGGCTGGGGCTGGCGATCTGTTCGAATCTGACCGGAATGATGGGCGGCACCATCGAAGCTGCGAGCGAATCCGGACAGGGCTCCACCTTTACGGTCATGCTTCCGTTGCGGGTTCCTGCCGACAACAAGCCCCAGGCGAGAGAGAGCGATCTGTCCGGCCTTACGGTTCTTGTGC
>JBFWNZ010000457.1:0-2506 GCA_050250795.1 Alphaproteobacteria bacterium
ACGACGCTCTTCCGATCTGTATTCCTGGTCGAAGTCGACCAGATTGGTGAACACCAGCGTCGGCCGGGTTGCAGTCGCGAAGGCCTCGATACTCTTGGCGACGAGGGCGTCGAGGCCATTCGCCTTGATCGAGCGGCTGATGCCCTGTGCGGCAAAGATGTCGCTGATCTTGCCGACGCCAACAACCTCACCACCGGCGCCCTGCAGGTGGTCCAGCAGCGTCGGTTCCGGCGGTGGCACCGAATAGTCCTTGCGGTGTGGCGTGCGCTTGAAGTCCGCGGCGCTGCTGCCGACGAAGGGCCGCGCGATCACCCGGCCGATGCGGTAATCATCGACCAGCCGGCGCGCGACGGCGCACAGGTCGTACAGCCGCTGCAGGCCGAAGTGTTCCTCATGCGCGCAGATCTGCAGTACCGAATCGGCCGAGGTGTAGACAATCGGCAAACCGGTGCGAATGTGTTCCTCGCCCAAGCGCGCGATGATCTCGGTACCCGACGCGTGACAGTTGCCGAGAAAGCCGGCAACGCCGCCCTCGCGCGCCAGCGCGTCCAGCAGCGCGGCCGGGAAGGATTCGGTCTTGTCGCTGAAATAGCCCCAGTCGAACAGCACCGGCACGCCGGCAATTTCCCAGTGGCCGCTGATGGTGTCCTTGCCGGTGGAGCGCTCACATGCGGCGCCATGCCGCGCGTGCCCGTTGGCTCCGCCGGCCACACCCGGCAAGGGCGCGCCGCGCGCAATTCTGGCTGCATCGGCGAGGCCCAGCTTTGCCAGGTTCGGGATCTGCAACGGCGCCCCGCGGCCGCCTTCAGCCGCCGGCCGCGCGCACCACGCGGCGATATGGCCGAGGGTATCGGCGCCAGCGTCACCATAGCGCGCGGCGTCGGACAGTTCGCCGACCCCGAGCGAATCGAGCACGATCAGCATGGCGCGGCGCATCGCGGGTTCACTCTCTAATGGCAAAGGCAGGATCCCGCAGGTTAGTCGCGAAGCGCGCGGAACGCAAAGCGGCGGGGCTGCGGGGCCGGGCTTGGGTGGGGTGGGTCGAGGGTGATTGGCGGAGACGTCCGGGGTGGTTGGCTCGATGGGCCGGGCTTGGCCCACTGCCGCTCGCCGCTCTCTTGTCGTTTGGCTGTTGCGGGATCGGGCCCCTCCCGCGATCGTTGCTGTCGCTGTCGCTGTCGCTGTCGCTGTCGCTGTCGCTGTCGCTGTCGCTGTCGCTCCTCGGCGCTCCCGAGGGGCCCCGGGTTCCTTCGACCCGGCTTCCTGCCTGGATTTCGGAGCGCTTCGGATTGAACGGCTTGCGGGCGGGTTACAGGAGCGAAGCCACACGCCCGTAGAGCGGAGCTTGCTCCGCTGGCCTTGCGCGGCGGGCAGCCGAGAGGCGCGAGCACCGCAGGGCGCCCCCGGTGCCGGATGCACCCGGGTGCGGAAGTGGGGTGGGCTTCTATTGGATATTTACTCTTTGCCATCCGACCATCCAATGAGAAGTGACTCGGCCGCCAGGCCGAAACGCTTCTGCTCTTGAAGTGCTGAAGCAAAGAGCATGCAGCCAGGAGCCAACCGCCAACCGCGCGAGCCGAAAACCGGGGCCAGCCCCGCGCTGGTCCCGCGAGTTAGCCCACCACCTCCCGCACCAGCGCCGGCACCTCGGCCTGATCGCCGATCAGGTACGCCGCGCGCACCGCCGCCGCCGCGCGCTGCCAGGCGGGCTCGTCGGCGGCGTGGACCAACGCCAGCGGGGTGTCCGCGGCGACCGGGACACCGAGTTCCAGGACCTCGGTCAGGCCGACCCGCGGATCGATGGTGTCGCTCGGCAGGCTGCGCCCGCCGCCGAGGCCGACCACCGCCACGCCGAGCGCGCGCGCGTCGATGCGCGCTACCACGCCGTTGGCGCCGGCCAGCACCGGACGCACCACGGGTGCTGCGGGGAAATGCGCGGGCTGGTCGAGGATGTCCGCCGGACCCCCGAGTGCAACCACCATCCGCGCGAAGCGCTCGGCCGCCGTGCCCGAATCGAGCGCCGCCTGCAACTGGCGCTCGCCGTCGGCGACGCTGGCGACCATGCCGGCCAGTTGCATCGCCTCGGCGCCGAGGCGCACGGTGAGTGCGTGCAGCCGCGCCGGGCGAGTGTCGCCGCGCAAGTACTCGATGGCCAAGCGGGTTTCCAGAGAGTTGCCCACGGCGGGCGCCAGCGACTGGTCCATGTCGGTGATCAGCGCGCGCGTGGGCAGGCCGGCGCGGTTGGCGACGGTGACCAGCGACTGCGCCAGCTCGCGCGCAGCCTCCGTGGTGGCCATGAAGGCACCGCTGCCGGTCTTGACGTCGAGAATCAGCGCGTTGGAATTTGCCGCGAGCTTCTTCGACAGGATCGATGCGGTAATCAGCGGCAAGGACTCGACCGTGCCGGTGATGTCGCGGATGGCGTACAGCCGGCGATCGGCTGGCGCCAGGTCCGGGCCGGCGCCGATGATTGCGACGCCGGCCGCGCGCAGGCAGCGATAGATCG